>JAFUAR010000344.1 GCA_017460585.1 Clostridia bacterium | reverse complement strand
ATCTACTTCCTGAAGGGCAAGAAGCAGTCCAATGCCACCTCCGTATGCGCGGGCGATCTGTGCGCGCTGGCGAAGCTGGGCTCTGTTGCGACCGGCAACACCCTGTGCGATCCCAACAACCTGATCCAGTATCCCGAACTGCAGTTCCCGGCGCCTTGCATCTCCAAGGCGGTATACGCCAAGAAGGCGGGCGAGGAAGATAAGATTTTCTCCGGTCTGAACCGTTTGATGGAGGAAGATCCCACCATCCGTCTGGAGAAGAACGTGGAAACCACCGAAAGCGTACTTTCCGGTCTGGGCGAGATGCACATTGAAGTTGTCGCCAAGAAGCTGGCGAGCAAGTTCGGCGCGGAATGCGTGTTGCAGGATCCCAGAATCCCGTATCGCGAGTCCATCCGCAAGCCCATCGATGTACAGGGTCGCCATAAGAAGCAGTCTGGCGGACACGGACAGTTCGGCGATGTCAAAATCAAGTTCCGTCCCAACGACGATCCCGCCGATACCGAGTTCCACTTTGTCGATTCCGTTGTGGGCGGCACCGTTCCCCGCAACTTCATTCCCGCGGTAGAAAAGGGTCTGCGCGACAACATTAAGCACGGCGTGCTGGCGGGCTTCCCCGTAGTAGGACTGACCGCAGAGCTGTACGACGGTTCCTACCATCCGGTAGACTCCTCCGAAATGGCGTTTAAGACCGCAGCTCGTTTGGCGTTCAAGCAGCTGACCGGCGCGAACCCCGTATTGCTCGAGCCCATCTACCATGTAGAGGTGTTCGTACCCGATCAGTACATGGGCGATATCATCGGCGATATGAATAAGCGTCGCGGACGCATCATGGGTATGGATAAGGTTGGCGAAGAACAGCGCGTCACCGCGGAAGCGCCCCTGAGCGAGATGTTCAAGTACGCGACCGATCTGCGTTCCATGACGCAGGCGCGCGGCTCCTTCACCATGAGCTTTGAGCGTTATGAGGAAGTTCCCGCTTCCGACGCGAAGAAGATCGTGGAAGCCTTCAAGCGCGAAGAGGAAGAGGACGATTAATCCCTCTCACCTTCACACCGATCGATCAAGTCCCCGGCGCTTTTGTCGGGGACTTGTGCATGGTGCGCTTGAAGTGCTGCTTTCCTGTTTTGCGTGATTTGTCTGTATTGCCATTTCCCCCATATTTCACCAACGCGGGTTGGAACGTTAATTTTCGCGTTTTGACCAAATCGGGCTTTACATTTCGCTTGGAATATGGTATAGTATTTTTGTTGCGAAACCATGGGGCATTAGCTCAGTTGGCTAGAGCGCTACACTGGCAGTGTAGAGGTCAGGGGTTCGAGTCCCCTATGCTCCACCACACTTTTCTTATAAGAACACCTGCCACTCTCAAGATGATCGGTCGGGTGTTCTTATTATCTTTCTACTTCGAGGAATAGTAGGCAAAGGATGCATACCCCGACCGCTACCGGGTATGCGTCCTTTTAGTTGTTTCTCTAATATTTAATATCGTATTCCGTTAGAAAATAACATTTTCAAGCGAGAAATTTCTAGACCTGCTATCATGGCTGTAAAGGGGTATAGCTATGATAAGGATTCACTTGTCCGTCCTTCTTGGCAAGAAGCGATGGACGCAGGCAAATCTGGCACAGGTGACTGGCATCAGGCCGACCACGATCAGCGAATTGTACCGGGAAATGGCAACGAGAGTTACCCTGGAACACTTCGATCTGATCTGCGAGGCCCTGGATTGCACTCTGGACGAACTCATTACCTTCGAGCCGAATCAAATTCCGAAGATCGAGCGCAACCATGAAGGCAAACCCATAAGACCAGTCAAGGACTGACGACCAAAGACCCGGACGCTACACAGCGTT
>JAFUAR010000343.1 GCA_017460585.1 Clostridia bacterium | reverse complement strand
GAAGTCGGCGCGCCCCAGCGCGTCGCACGGCGTACGCTCCCGGGGCGAACGTCGCCCAACGGGCGGTCCGTCAACCCCAATCCCACATTCCGCAATCCGCCGACCATCCCGCAGCGCGGCGAGGGCGTTCAGCGCGCCCAGTCGCCGTCCCCCTTGCGGACTCCGCCCATGCGCGTAGTGCAGCCTGAGCGCGAGGAAGCGCCTGTGGTTCCGCTGCGTGAACCGGAAGCGCCCGCGCAGCCCCGCTATACGCAGGAGCAGGTTTCGTCTCCGCTGAATGCGCGCCCGCGCCGCGACTATACCGATGTGGACGCGGACGGAGTACCGGTGGGCGATTTTGCCGACGGCTCCGGTCTGCTCGAAATTCAGCAGGACGGCTACGGCTTTTTGCGCGCGGATAATTGTCTGCCCGGCAAGAACGATACCTATCTATCCATCGCGCAGATTCGCCGCTTCAATCTGCGCAACGGCGATTTCGTGGAGGGCAAGACCCGTCCCCAGCGCGATGGCGATCGCTACAGCGCGATGGTGCATATTACCAAAATCAACGGTCTTCCGCCCGAGCAGGCGATTCGCCGCCCCGTGTTCGAATCGCTGGTGCCGTGGTATCCCAACGAGCGCCTGCGCTTGGAGGGCCCCAAGCATTCCGAGTATTCGCTGCGCTTGATCGATATATTGGCGCCCATCGGCAAGGGACAGCGCGGTATGATCGTATCGCAGCCCAAAGCGGGTAAAACCACGCTGCTCAAGCAGATTGCCAACGCCATATCCGACAATAACCCCGAGGTCAAGCTCATCGTGCTGCTGATCGACGAGCGCCCCGAAGAGGTCACGGATATGAAGCGCTCCATTCGCGGCGATGTGATCTACTCCACCTTTGACGAGGCGCCCGAAAACCACGCGCGGGTTTCCGAAATGGTGTTGGAGCACGCGCAGCGCATGGTCGAAATGGGGCAGGATGTGGTGATCCTCATGGATTCCATCACCCGTTTGGCGCGCGCGTACAATTTAATCATCCCGCCCACGGGGCGCTCGCTCTCCGGCGGTTTGGACCCGGGGGCTCTGTATAAGCCCAAGAAGTTCTTCGGCGCGGCGCGCAATATCGAAGACGGCGGCAGCTTGACCATTATCGCGACAGCGCTGGTGGAAACGGGCAGCCGTATGGACGATATCATTTTCGAAGAATTCAAGGGCACGGGCAATATGGAGCTTCATCTGGATCGTCGCTTGTCGGATAAGCGCATCTTCCCCGCCATCGATCTGGTGCGATCGGGCACCCGCCGCGAGGAATTGCTGCTTTCCCCGAAGGAGCTGGACGGCGCGTATTCCGTGCGCAAGATATTATCCGGAAACAATAGTCAGCAGAGCACCGAAATGCTGCTGGGGTTGCTGGAAAAAACCGCCAATAACGACGATTTCCTTTCCCGCATTAAGGGCTGGCTCAACGTATACGAAAAGGAAGGCTTTTCCGCCAGCGGAAAGTAAATATTCAGTGCGAAGGGTTCGTACGGGCTCTTCGCCATTTTTTGCGTAATTCTTGGGTATATGGTGGAAAAGGCGGTTTCATTCTGCTATAATGGGCAATAGAAGGCACTGGGAAGGGCATTTTACCGAATGAATTTCCTTCTCAAATTGAAAATGTTCGAATTTTGAGGTGAATCGCATGAAAAACTGCGCAATTGTAGGAATTAACTGGGGCGACGAAGGCAAGGGGCGCATGGTCGATTACTTTGCCGAGCGCTTCAACGTTGTGGTGCGCTATCAGGGCGGCAACATCGCGGGGCATACCGTAATTAATGAATACGGCAAGTTCGCGCTGAATTTGCTCCCCAGCGGCATATTCCACCCCACCACCCTCAATCTGCTGGGCGCGGGCGTGGTAGTGGATTTAAAGCACATCAATGAAGAAATGGGTCGCCTGCGGGACAAGGGCGTTTCCATTACGCCGGAAAATTTCCGCATTTCGGATCGCGCCATTATGGTGCTGCCCATGCATCCCAATCAGGATAAATGGGAAGAGCAGCGATTGGGCAAGGATCATTTTGGTTCAACCCTGCGCGGCATCAGCCCCGTGTATGGCGATAAGTACATGAAGAAGGCCCTGCAGATGGGCGATCTCAAGCATTCCGCAAGCTTGGAGGCGCATCTAAAGCGTTTGGTCGACTGGAAGAACGACTTAATTGTTCGCGGCTACGGTCAGCAGCCCATATCCTACGAGGAGACCCTCGAGTGGATTCATACATGGGGCGATCCGCTGCTGCCTTACCTGTGCGATGCGGGCGCGTTGCTGGAGGATGCGCAAAACGCGGGCAAGAGCATTATGTTCGAGGCGCAGCTTGGCGCGCTGCGCGATATCGATTACGGTATCTATCCGTTTACCTCCTCCTCGTCTCCCTTGGCGGCGTATGCGCCCGTGGGCAGCGGACTGCCCTCGCTCAAGGTGGATTCGGTGGTCGGCGTGACTAAGGCGTATTCTACCTGCGTGGGCGAAGGTCCGTTCGTAGGCGAGCTGGATGGTCAGGCGGCGCACGATCTGCGCGAAGCCGGCGCGGAATATGGTGCGGCGACTGGAAGACCGCGCCGCGTTGCATGGATGGATTTGGTGGCGACGCGCTATGGCACGAAGCTGCAGGGGGCGACCGCGCTGGCGCTCACCAAGATGGACGTATTGAGCTATTTGGATGAAATTCCCGTCTGCGTAGGCTATCGGCTAAACGGCGAGGTAACCGAGCGCTTCCCTTATACGCCCGATCTGTACGCCTGCGAGCCGGTTTATCAGGTGCTTCCGGGCTGGAAGAGCGATATCTCGGGCGTTCGCCGCTACGAGGAGCTGCCCGAAGCGGCGCGCAGCTATGTGGAATTCATCGAAAAGGGCGTGGGCTGCCCCATTCGCTACGTATCCGTAGGGGCGGAACGCGACGCGTTGATCGTACGGGAATAATGAGGTGGACAAATGGCAAAGAATACCTATGAAACGCCGCTGAATAGCCGCTATGCCAGCCGCGAGATGCAGTATATCTTCTCGCCTGATCGCAAGTTCATTACTTGGCGCAAGCTATGGGTGGCGCTGGCGGAATCGGAAATGGAGCTGGGTCTTCCGGTTGCGCAGGCGCAGGTGGACGAGCTCAAGGCGCATATTGACGATATCGATTATGAAGCCGCCCGCCGGCACGAGGAGCGCGTGCGCCACGATGTAATGGCGCATGTGCACGCCTATGGCGACGTGTGCCCGAACGCGCGCGGCATTATTCACTTGGGCGCGACCAGCTGCTACGTGACCGATAACGCCGATATTTTGATGCTTCGCGACGCGCTGCGCCTTATCCGCTCCAAGGTGGTAGAGGTGCTGCGTAGACTCCGCTCCTTCGCATGGGAGTACAAGGCGCTGCCCACATTGGGCTATACGCACCTGCAGCCCGCGCAGCTGACCACGGTGGGGAAGCGCGCGACGCTGTGGATGCAGGATCTCACCATGGACTTGGAGGAGATCGACTTTGCGCTCCAATCGCTCAAGCTGTTGGGCAACCGCGGCGCCACGGGCACGCAGGTGAGCTTTATGGAGCTGTTTGATGGCGACGGCGACAAGGTGGATGAGCTGGAAGCGCGCATTGCCCGCAAAATGGGCATGGAAAAGGTGTTCGCGGTTTCCGGACAGACCTACCCCCGCAAGCTCGACAGCCGCGTGCTGGATGCGCTGGCGGGCGTGGCGCAGAGCGCTTATAAGTTCGCGCAGGATTTGCGCCTGCTGCAGTCGTTCCGCGAAATGGAGGAGCCCTTTGAGAAGAACCAAATCGGCTCCTCGGCAATGGCGTATAAGCGCAACCCGATGCGTTCGGAGCGCATCTGCGCGCTCTCTCGCCATGTTATGGCGCTGGCACAGGACGCGTTCAACACCGCCGCGACGCAGTGGTTTGAGCGCACGTTGGATGATAGCGCCAACCGTCGCTTGTCGCTGCCGGAGGCGTTTCTTGCCACGGACGCGGTGCTGGAGCTCTACGCCAACGTAGCGGATGGTCTGGTCGTGTACCCCAAGATGATCGGCAAGCGCGTAAACGAAAATTTGCCGTTTATGGCGACGGAGGATATCATGATGGAGGCGGTGCGCAGGGGCTGCGATCGTCAGGAAATTCATGAGCGCGTGCGCGTGCACTCTCAGGCGGCGGCAAACCGCATGAAGGGCGAGGGCTTAGAGAGCGATTTGCTGGAACGCATCGCCGCCGACCCTGCTTTCCCCATGAGCGAAGAGGAGCTGACCCGCTTGCTCGCGCCTGAGAAGTATACCGGACGCGCTGAAGCGCAGACCGAGCGCTTTATTGCAACGGTCATCGATCCCATATTGGCGAACGAACCCAAGCATGATATTGGCGAAATTCGCCTGTAGGAGGGGTAGGCTGTGGCGGTAAGCGCAATCAAGCGCATTTCGGAAATATACGATGTATTGCTGGAAGCGGAAGATATGCTCGAAGAGCTTTTGGAGGATGAGCGGGACGCGCAGGAAGGCGTTGCCGATATCACCGTTGCTAAACGCGTTCAGGCAATAGAAGCCGCTCTGGAACATACGGACGCTGCGAGCGAAGCGCTCGAGGCGTGGCTTCCCGAGGCATAAGGAAAAATCAATGCAGACGTTTGGAGAACAGTTGATTGTCGCCCGCAAGGCAAAGGGCATGACGCAGGAGGCGCTGGCACAGGCTGCCGATATATCTCGAAGCACCATTTCAAGCTGGGAACGCGGGCGCACAATTCCCGATTATGCTTCGGTTCGACGCTTGTCGGAAATACTGGATTATGATTTTTCACAGACCGCCGAAGGACAGAGCGCCGCGCCCGCCGTCGAGGATGCAGTGCCGCCGGAGGTTGAGCCGCAGGATGCGCCCACTTTACCCAACGTTCATTTTTCACACGGGGGGGTACGGCGCCGAGTCCAAATGCAGTGGATTGTCGCGGGCACGGCGGCGCTGGTCTGCATCGTTCTGTTCATCCTTCTGTTGTTCTCCCGCCAGAGTGCGCCCGTGAGCGGCGGGGAAGGTTTCAACGCAGAAGACTATCAACAGGAAACGCCGAGCGAGGCGGGCAAGGCATACATTACCTTTGAAAACCGAACGTGGACAGAGGGGAACGGCGGCACGGAATATCAGATGTATGACTTCACGCTGACGGAGCGGAACGGCATAGCGTTTTCCATAGCGCGGATTGATGTGGAAATGGAGGGGAAAACGGGCGCTGTCCGTTCAATGTCCATGAGCGCCGCAGACCTTGAAACTGTCATTGACCCCGATCTGCCCGCCTATGGCAGCGTTACCATTGACGGAGGATTCCCGAAGGGCGAGTTTACTCGCATTGGAATTGCCGCTTACGGCAGCGACGCGAACGGAGAGCCGCAAACCTTCTATGATTTGATTGAGTTTTGAATATTTGCATTCTTTCGCCCCATAACGGGGCGATTTCTTTTGTTTTGGCGCAAAAATAGCGCGTGACACAGCCTTTGCGACAAATTGATACACGAATGCGACAAATTCAGTCGTGACTTTTGGCGTATAGCGCGGTTATGATGGAAGTGCAAAAAAGCGGAGCGCACACGGAGTGAAGCGACCGACAGGAAAGAAGGGAGGCTATGTTCATCTAT
>JAFUAR010000342.1 GCA_017460585.1 Clostridia bacterium | reverse complement strand
TAAGCGCGGAACGCATAAGCTCCGCGATCTCCTCGCAGTAAAACTCTCCGGTTACCAAGTGGGATATGCGCCATTCGCAAAGCGCGACATATTTCGCTACCATATCGCCCAAACCCGCTTGCAGCATCCGCATGGGCGCTTGCGCAAGCACCTCCGCGTCCAGCAATATTCCCACCGGCGCATGGTTATAGAGGGATACCTTCACGTGATTGACTTCCATGGAAGAGGAATTGGACGCGTAACCATCCATCGAAGGCGCGGTACCCACCACAGCGCATGGCAGCTTACAGGCGTGCGCCAGCACCTTGCAGGTATCGTTTACTACGCCGCTGCCAATCGCTAAGAACATATCGCAGCTCGGATCAAAGTGCATCAGCGCGCTGCCAACCTCCCATTCCGCAGGCGATATGCGTTCTCCGGGTATCACGTAAACCACATGATCGATGCCTGCATCCGTCAAAATGCGATCTACGCGCGCTCCCGCAGCATTCCAAGTATTGGAATCGCACACTACAAACGGCTTATTGCAGCCCATCGCATGAATCATATCGGGCGTCTCGCTCAATATATTCCTTCCAATGCTTAAGAACTTCATTGGGCACTTGTGCACGCGACCGCAGGAGCACTGATATCCCTCTGGACGAACCAATTCTTTGAGCGACATTTGGGCGATGGACGGCATAAAACATTCCTCATTTCTACTATCACTATATATGAAATCAGTGTAACACAGTTCCCTTTTTGAAACAAGGCTATATACTGTTAGAAATGTCGTTTCCAGTCAAAATTATGGCATTCTTTCCACGAAATTTATAAAAATAACTCGACATCCAAAGTGTGCTATGCTACAATTTCTCCGAATGGTAAAATAGATTTGCACACAAATGTTCAGCTTTTGGTTTAAAGCCGCAAGGCTCTAAATAAATTCACTTGAAGGAGTAACACAAGATGAAGAAACTGGCTTCCTTGGCGCTCACTTTTGCGCTCGTTCTGATGCTCGGCATTTCCGCTATGGCGGAAGGCGACCGCGTCGCGGTAATCTGCGATCCTGTCGGCACCAACCTGTTCCTCACTCAGGTAGTGGACAAGGCAAACGAGTTGAAGGATACTTACGGCTATGACCTTAGCGTAATGGAATGCTCTGATACCGATGAATGGCAGTCCAACTATCGTGCCGCAGTTGCCGAGGGTTACGACCTGATTGTTGGCGTTGGCTGGCAGAGCGCAGAGTACGCCAATGAAATGGCGACCGATTATCCGGATGCCGCGAAGTACGCCGTGATCGATACCGACGCGGGCAACGACAACGTAATGTCCATTTCCTACAACGAGGAGCAGGCCGCGTATCTGATGGGCGTAATGGCGGGCTACGCTTTCCCCGATGAGGAAATCTACGGCTACATCGGCGCGTTTGAAGGAGCGGGTTCCTTCAAATACCGTTGGGGCTTCTGCGAGGGCGTTCGCTCTGTAAACCCCGATGCGAAGTTCATCTTCAACTTCACCAACAGCTATTCTGACGCGGCTCCCGCCTACAACTACGCCAAGCAGCAGAATGCAGCGGGCGCGACCTACATCTTCGGCGGCGCTGCGGCGTGCAACGAGGGTATTTTCCAGGCTGCGCTTGAGCTGGCGGATTCTGGCAACCCCATCTACTCCATCGCTCAGGACGCGGACGCGACCACGCCCGATAACCCCTATATCCTCTCCTCTCAGCTCAAGAACACCGGCGTAACCATGCAGTTCATTCTGGATAGCTACTTCAGCGACAGTATGACCATGGGTTTGACCGTGCAGGAGCTCAAGGATGGCGCAATTGGAGCGACCCACATTACCAATCCCGGTATCTATCTGAACGAGGAAATTCTCACTCCCGAAGTGATTGCCGCGTGCCAGGCAGTGGTCGATCAAATCGTCTCCGGCGAGCTGGTTCTGGAAATGCCCGCTTCCGAGGCGGATTACACCTTCTAATCGAACCCATATTGAATTCAGCCCTTTGGAATCTCCTCCAAAGGGCTGGTTCATTCCATGCTTTTCTGCGTATCTCTTTACTTTCTTTCATTTGGAGCGAAGCACATGATCTTTGAAATGAAGGACATCACGAAGGTATATGAAGATGGCGTCGTCGCGAACGATTCCGTCAGCCTTCACCTGAACAAGGGCGAAATTCTCTCCATCGTTGGAGAAAACGGAGCGGGCAAATCCACCATTATGAAAATACTCTATGGTTTGGTAAAGCCCAGCTACGGCGAAATCTACGTAAAGGGCGAGCGTATGCGCTTTCGCACGCCGTCCGACGCTATGGCGGCGGGCATCGGCATGGTTCAGCAGCATTTCATGCTGTTTGAGGAAATGACCGTTGCCGAAAATATCGTATTTAAAAATGAAATCCGCAAGGGCTTATTCATGGATATGGATAAGACCATTGAAACTGTTCGCGCCCTTTCGGAAAAATACAGTTTGACAATCGATCCATCCGCGCGCAGTGCCGACTGTCCGGTCGGTCTTCGCCAACGCGTTGAAATATTGAAAATACTTTATCAGAACGCGGAAATCATTATATTCGACGAACCATCCGCAGTACTCACGCCGCTGGAAGTCGACGCGCTACTGGAAACCCTCAAGAATCTTGCCGCCTCTGGAAAGAGCATAGTGCTCATTACGCACAAGTTGCAGGAAGTTATGGCGGTGTCCGACCGCATTTATGTTATGCGCGCCGGCAAGGTCGTTGCGGAACGCATGAAGAGTGAAACCAGCATTGAGGAACTCGCTTTCTTAATGGTTGGACACCCTATGACTACGCGCCAAATTCCCGCAGTACATCCCGGCAGTCGTCTGCTGGAAATGAAAGCCCTCACCCTCACTCAGGATGGGCGCGACGTATTAAAGGATATTTCCATACACGTGGATGCAGGCGAGATTGTGGGCATTGCGGGCGTATCGGGAAATGGGCAGTCCGAGCTTATTCAGTGCATCACCGGTCTATGCGCCTCTACATCCGGTCAGGTATTGGTGCAGGGCAAGGATGTGACCAACCGCTCAGTGCGGGAAATTCGCGACGCCGGTCTGGCACACATTTCTGAAGATCGCTTCGTATGGGGCAGCGCAGTACAGGCGACGCTTGAGGAAAATGCGCTGATGGGACGACAGGATTCCGCACCGTTTTCCAGCCACGGTCTCGTGCGCCATAGCACAATCCGTTCTTACGCACAAAAACTCATTCAGGATTTTGGCGTAAAAGCCTCCTCGCCTACGCAAAAAATGCAAGAGCTCTCTGGGGGCAACGCACAAAAGCTCGTGGTCGCGCGCGAGATGAGCATGAACACGCCGGTATTGATCTGCTGCGAGCCTACGCGAGGAATTGATATCGGCGCGATGGAATCGATCCATGATAAACTGGTTGCCCGCCGCGAAGAAGGCGCCGCAGTGTTGCTGGTCAGCTCTGAGCTGACCGAAATCATGAGTTTGTCGGACAGAATCTATGTATTGTATGGCGGTAAAATCAACGGGGAATTCCAGCGCGACGCCATGGACGACAAACATTTAGGACTATTGATGGTAGGAGGTGCGCGGGCTTGACAAGGGAAAACCGCAACTGGAAAAAGACGCTGCTCGCCATCGCGGACGGCTTCTCGCAGCCGCTCGTGGCAGTCATCATCAGCCTTTTCCTCGCCGCCATCGTCATAACCATATGCGGCGAAAATGTATTTACCGCTTACGGCGCAATGCTGCGCGGAGCGTTCGGCAACAGCTTTTACTTAAACGATACCTTAAAGCGCTCCACCCCTATCATTATGGGCGGTCTGGCCGTTCGCATCGCCTGGCGCTCCGGATATGAAGCAATGGGTGGCGAAGGACAAATGATATTGGGCGCATTTTGCGCCGCATTGGTGGCATACTACCTGCCCGTGCCCGGCGTAGTGCGCATCGTGCTCGCAATGCTGGCGGCATCGGTTGTCGGCGCCGCGTATTCCATACTTTCTGGCTGGCTGTATGAGCGCTTTCAGGTTACGTTCATTATTTCTACGCTGATGCTCAATTATATCGCCAATTATTTTGCAAGCTATATGACCAATTACGTGGTCAAGGACCCGGATGGGCTCGATATCAACGCGGTTCAAACCGGAAAGATCGCCGTGGAAGCGCGATTGCAGTCCATTTTTTCCGGATCGGTCCATTGGGGCTTTGCCTTTGCGCTGATCTGTGTGGCGCTCATGACCTTTTTATTTAAGAAGACGAGCTTTGGCTACAAATCACGTATGGGCGGTCTCAACCCCAAATTTGCGCTCTACGGTGGCGTGAATCCCCGCAAAATGCTGTATTTGGTCATGATCATCAGCGGCGTATCGGCGGGGCTGGGCGGCGCGTTTGAGGCGCTCGGTTCAAAGTACCGCTACATCGACCAGATGATATTCACTACAGGCTACGCTTGGTCGGGCATGGTTGCCGCGCTGTTGGCAAACTTCAATCCCATCGGCACAGCAGTCGCCTCTATACTTCTGGCAGGACTCTCTACGGGCGGCAGCGCCATGCAGCGCAGTACCATTATACCGCTCGAAGTGTGCAACATGATCGAAGGCATCATCACTCTATTGATGTCCGTGCGGTTGATCCGCATCACTCAGCGCGGCTATAAGACAAAGCGAAAGGCGAAGGGAGGCGCGCGCGCATGACGCTATCCGCTGAATATCTGGCTACAGTCCTCAATTCCACGCTGCGCGAAGTTACTCCATTGCTGCTGGTCACACTCTGCGCCTGCGTATGCTCCAAAGTTAGCGTGTTCAACATCGCTCTGGAGGGCACGCTGCTTACCAGCGCGTTCTTCGCGTTCCTCACGCAGTACTTTACGCGCAACATCTACCTATCCGTGTTGGTCTCCGTTTTAGTCGCAATGCTAATCACCTTCATCATGGCGTTTTTTATCGTTCACCTAAACGGACAATCCATGATTGTAGGTATGGCAATCAATACGTTTTCATTGGGATTTACTACATTCATGCTTTCCATGGTTTTCAATACCAAGGGAACGGTCAATGCCATGACCCCAAACGGTCTCCTCACCGGTTTGACCAAACTTTCCATTCCGGGACTTCGCGATATTCCCATCGTGCGCACGGTATTCAACAATCTGACGGTCATCGATTATCTGGCTTTCGCGCTTGCAATTGTCACCTATATCGTTATGTACAAAACGGTAATCGGCTTCCGTCTGCGCGCAATCGGCATCAACAAAAGCGCCGCCAGTTCGCTAGGAATCCGCGTAAAGCGCTACCAGATTATATCCACCACCATCTCCGGCGGCATGATTGGTCTAGCTGGGTGTCTGCTCACGCTGGGCAGCGTTACTCTGTTTACGCAGAATATCTCCGCCGCGCGTGGTTACGTCGCGCTGGCTGCAAATAACCTGTGCAAGGGGCATCCGCTGGGCGCGCTGCTTTCCAGCTTCCTATTCGGCTTTACCAAAGCGTTGGCAAGCGTACTGCAAAACACCGCGGCAAAGCAACAGCTTTTGGAGTGCATTCCTTACGTTTCCACTATTGCGGCAATGGCGATTTACAATGTTATCGCTCGCCGCAAGTCGAAAGCGCTTTCTTGAATGATCTATATGGTGTCGTGGTAATGTAAGTGGATTCTTAACAATTTAGGTGCCATTTCGCCTTGACAATAAAGTCGTGCGCGGCTATAATACATTCAGATCAAAGTTTAGGAGTTTTTTTGATGAATCATTCTATTCGCAATGCTGCAGCGTATTATTATTTTAGCTTTACCGGCTCTGCCTGTAAGGCGTTTTGCTGCGCATAAGGAAACTGTATTCGATCAAAAGAATTTCAGCCCCGCAGTGAAACGCTGCGGGGCTTTCTGATGGAAAGGAGCGCATAACCAATGATCATTCTCTTAAAGGAAAACGCCAATCCCAAACAAGTCGAAAATCTAACCAAATTCTTGCGTGGTCGCGGATTCGACCTGCATATGTCGCAGGGCACCGAGCACACCATTATTGGGCTCATTGGCGATACCAGCAAGATCGATATCGATCTGATTTCCTCGCTGGACGTCGTTGAAGCGGTACGCCGGATTCAGGAACCTTATAAAAACGCAAACCGCAAATTTCACGCCGCGGATACTGTGGTAGATATTGGTAAAGCACGCATTGGCGGCGGGCACTTTATGATGATTGCAGGACCCTGCTCCGTAGAAAATCGAGATCAGATTTGCGAGGTTGCGCGAGATGTATGCGTCTCCGGCGCAAATGTGCTGCGCGGCGGCGCGTTCAAGCCCAGAACCAGTCCTTATGCATTTCAGGGGCTTCATGGCGAGGGATTGCGCCTGCTGAGCGAAGCAAAAAAGGAAAGCGGTCTTCCCATCATTACCGAAATTATGGATATCAACCACCTGCCACTGTTTGAGGATGTAGATATCATTCAGGTGGGCGCTCGCAATATGCAAAATTTTGAGCTGCTCAAGGAATTGGGGCAAATTCGCAAACCTATATTGCTCAAGCGTGGTCTCGCCAATACCATACAAGAACTGCTCATGAGCGCCGAATATATTATGGCTGGCGGCAACGAACAGGTCATTTTGTGTGAACGTGGTATCCGTACATTCGAAACCGCTACTCGCAACACGCTGGATCTCTCCGCCATACCGGTGCTTCACAAGCTCACGCACCTGCCCGTGGTGGTTGACCCCAGCCACGGCACCGGCGATAATGAACTGGTTGCCCCTATGGCGCTTGCCGCCGTTGCGGCGGGAGCGGACGGACTCATTATTGAAGTACATAACGATCCGCCTCACGCACTGTGCGACGGCAAGCAGTCGCTCACTCCCGAACAATTCAATGCGCTCGCCAATGCCGTGCGCGCCATAATGCCCTACGGCGCAAAGGAGATGAGCTGGTCATGAACATCGGCATTATCGGTTTGGGATTGATTGGCGGCTCGCTCGCTAAAAGCATCAAGAAACACTCTGGACACACTGTGCTGGGTTACGATATCGACCCGGATGTGATCACTGCCGCGCTAATGAGCGGCGCGATCGACGAGCCGCTCGCTCCTGATACGCTGGCTTCCTGCCCCATCGTTCTGGTAGCGCTGTATCCGTCGCTTTGCGTGGACTTCATTGTCGATCATCAACATGATTTTGCCGATGGAGCGATTGTCATTGACTGCGCCGGCGTCAAGCGCGCGGTGTATGAACCCATACAGCAGCAGACGCAGTGCAAGCGCTTTATTTACATCGGCGGACATCCCATGGCAGGGCGCGAATACGGCGGATTCCGCCATGCGCAGGCGACGCTCTATGAGCGCGCTTCCATGATTTTGACCCCACCGGCGGATATCGATATTGAAATATTGGAACGGACGAAGCTATTCTTCTTATACATCGGCTTCAAGTCT
>JAFUAR010000341.1 GCA_017460585.1 Clostridia bacterium | reverse complement strand
TGAAAGCGTTGTATGAGGCAAGCAAAGCGAGAATATCGGTCAGTGGAATAACCGCGATGTGATTGCGGTGAAATTTTTTGGGAAGACGCATTTTTCTATTGACAAAAGCCAAAGGGTTGAATATAATAGTCAAAGAAAGTCAAAGAAGAAAATTTGACTTCTGAGGAGGGATTACAGTGAACGCTGAAAAATATACGCAAAAATCGCTCGAAGCCATTCGAGACGCTCAGGAAATCGCCATTCGCAACCAAAATATGCAGATCGACCAGCAGCATCTGCTTTACGCTCTAGTGCGTCAGGAGAGCGGGTTGATCGGTCAGATGCTTAAAAAAATGCATATCGATGCTGCTCGCGTGCTCGCCGCATGTGATCGCGAAGTTCAGCGCATTCCCAAGGTGACCGGTTCAGGACGCGAGGCGGATAAGGTATATGTCTCCCAGTCTGTAGACGCGGCGCTTATGGAGGCGGAGGATCAGGCGCAGCAGATGAAGGACGAGTTCGTATCTGTAGAACATCTGTTCCTCGCGCTCGTTGAAAAGCCAAATGCGCCCGTCAAAAACATATTCAACGAGTTCGGCGTCACGCGCGAAGGCTTTCTGGGCGCGTTGCAGAAGGTACGCGGAAATACCCGCGTGACCAGTGAAAATCCGGAGGATACCTACGACGCGCTCGCCAAGTTTGGGCAGGATCTTACGGAGCTAGCGCGCAACCAAAAGCTTGATCCGGTCATTGGCAGGGACAATGAAATTCGAAACGTAGTGCGCATATTGTCGCGCAAATCCAAGAACAATCCCGTGCTCATTGGCGAACCGGGCGTTGGCAAGACGGCGATCGCAGAAGGATTGGCGCACAGGATTGTGCGCGGCGACGTGCCCTCAACCTTGAAGGATCGCACGCTGTTTTCACTGGATATGGGCGCATTGATTGCCGGCGCGAAGTACCGCGGCGAATTCGAGGAGCGGCTCAAGTCTGTGCTCGAAGAGGTCAAAAAGAGCGAGGGAAAAATTATACTGTTCATTGATGAACTGCATACCATTGTAGGTGCGGGGAAGACGGAGGGCAGTATGGACGCGGGCAATCTGCTCAAGCCCATGCTGGCGCGCGGCGAATTGCACTGCATCGGCGCGACCACCATTGACGAATACCGTAAGTATATTGAAAAGGATCCTGCGCTGGAGCGCCGTTTCCAACCTGTGCTGGTCGATGAACCGAGTGTGGAAGATACCATTTCCATACTGCGCGGATTGAAGGAACGCTACGAGGTATTCCACGGAGTGAAGATCGCCGATCAAGCATTGGTTGCCGCGGCGAAGCTCTCCAATCGCTATATCACAGATCGTTTTTTGCCGGATAAGGCGATCGATCTGGTGGACGAAGCCTGCGCCATGATTCGTACCGAAATTGATTCTATGCCGCAGGAAATGGATGAAATTTCCAGAGAGATCATGCAGCGCGAAATTGAAGAGGCCGCGCTCGCAAAGGAAGACGATGAATTTTCCCGCAATCAGCTGCAGCACGTGCAGGGAGAGCTCAATACCCTGAGAGAGAAGCTTTCAGGTATGAAAGAACGCTGGGAGAAGGAAAAGAGCTCTATTGGCAAGGTGCAGAAGCTGCGCGAAGAAATTGAACGCATGAACGCCGAAATTGAGAAGGCACAGCGCGAATACGATTTGAACCGCGCCGCAGAATTGCAATACGGTCAGCTCCCCAAACTGCGCGAAGAACTGCAGAGCGAGGAAAAGAAGATCGAAGCGGAAAAGAACGGCGATACGCTGCTTCGCGATCGCGTAACGGACGACGAGATCGCCAGAATCGTATCTCGCTGGACGGGCATTCCCGTGACCAAACTGGTCGAAGGCGAGCGGGAAAAGCTGCTCAAGCTCGAAGACTTGCTGCACCAGCGCGTGATTGGACAGGATGAAGCCGTTACCAAGGTTTCCGAAGCTATACTGCGTTCTCGCGCAGGCATACAGGATCCCAACCGTCCCATTGGCTCCTTCCTGTTCCTTGGACCAACCGGCGTGGGCAAGACAGAGCTGGCAAAGGCGCTGGCACAGGCGTTGTTTGATGATGAGAAGAACCTGATCCGTATTGATATGACGGAGTACATGGAGAAATTCAGCGTGTCTCGACTGGTCGGAGCGCCTCCGGGATATGTAGGCTACGAGGAAGGCGGTCAGCTTACCGAGGCAGTGCGCACCAAACCCTACAGCGTGGTGCTGTTTGACGAGGTGGAAAAAGCGCATCCGGACGTGTTTAATATATTGCTTCAGGTTCTCGACGACGGCAGAATTACTGATTCTCAGGGTCGCACGGTAGATTTTAAGAATACTATTATTATCCTTACTTCGAATTTGGGTTCCAGCTTGATTCAAGAAGGAATCCAGCCAGATGGTACGCTCAAGTCGGAAACGCCCGAGCAGGTGGAAGCGCTGCTGCGCAATCATTTCAAGCCGGAATTCCTGAATCGTCTGGACGAGACGGTCATTTATACGCCGCTTACCCGCAGTCAGATTGTGGATATTATGCGTTTGATGATCGCCGATCTGACCCGAAGGCTTTCCGAGCGCAGACTTTCCGTGGAGCTTACGGAGAGTGCGGAACAGTTCATTGTGGATAATGGATACGACTCGGCGTATGGCGCGCGTCCGCTCAAGCGTTTCATTCAGCGAGCGCTGGAGACGCCCATTGCCAAGCTGCTCATTCAGCAGCCCGTTCCCGATGGCAGTGTATTGCGCGCGGATGTATCCGGCGATCAGCTGGTCGTCACCGTGCAGACCGAGCAGAAGCGGCTGGAAGCGTAATACCATGTTGATTGAGGATGCCGAGGGGGAAGGGTACGTTCTCCCTCGGTTTTTTCATGATTTTTCGTTGGATTGTGCGCGAAATACGGCGGAAACTGGGTAACATATTGGAGATTTTGGTCATTCTCTTGCAATCAAATTGAAGAATGGTATAATACTTTTGTAATATGAGGAGGGATGAGTAATGCGCAATATCGCAAAACTGTTTGCGCTTTTGACGGCGCTGTTGGTGTTGTCAAATGCATTTTTCGCAATCGCCGAAAGCTCGGATGACGATTGGGCGGCGCTCTTTTCAGATAATACATGGACGACGTCCGCAGAGGATTCGTCCACCGCGCAGGATCAATCCGTTTCAGATGCCAATGCGTTCTGGGAGGCGGTAACGCAGGAGGAAAGCTCCAATTCCGTGAATACTTCCAGCACCGTGTGGAGCTTTGAAGATACTTCCAGCTCCAGCAGGGTCGGCGAGCTTGGCGATCATTCGGTCAGTCTGGGCGTTATGGGCGGAGCAGCTGTGTTGCTGTTGGTTACCGCTGCGTTTGCACGCCATAAGCGCACCGCACGCCGCTAAAAAGCATGATTGAAGAGCCCTCCCTTCGCGTTTGCTGGAAGCGGAGGGTCTTTTCATTCAGGAAAAGTTTGCCTGATGTACCCATTCATAGCAAACAAACAATACAAATAAGTTGGCGTTTTATAAAGAACGTTAGTACATTACAAGAGGGGAGGAGAGTGCGATGGTCCTTCGCAATCGAACGGCACGGCGGCGCGAAAATATGCTGTGGCGTCTGGTAGAGTGGGTATGCATTGCGCTTGCCCTCGCTTTAATCGTATCCATTGCGAACAGATTGGTTTCTCGTCGCGCTATTCGAAACGAAGAGCAGGCGTCTTCTGTTCGAATTGAAACGGCGCGTGCGGTTGACGACGGATTGCCTACCGCGGACGAAATTGAAGAGCACGCCGAGCAGTTTGATTCCTTATTGACACAAAACGCTGATTTTCAGGGCTGGGTACTGTTTGGAGACAGTCGTTCGCTGTATGTTTGCCGAGGCGAGGACAACGCCTATTATATGACGCACCGTTTCGATGGTCGCGAGGATGCGGCAGGCATGGTCTTTATGGATTTTCAATGCACTTGGGAAAGCCAAAACGTATTGCTCTACGGGCACAATATGAAGGACGGATCGCGCTTTGGTACGTTGAATCGCTATGAAAAGCCGGAATACCTTTTGTCGCATCCGTGGATTTCGGTACAGACGGAGGATGGTTTGCGCGCTTACCGCCCGGTGGCGGTGTTTTATGCCAGTACCGATCCAACCAATTCTGCGTACTTTGATTTTGAACAGCCGAATTTCGGCGATAAAACGGATTATCGTGCGTATGTCGCCAGCGCGCAGGAGCGTTCGATATACGATACTGGGACCGATGTGCGCGATGGCGAGTCGCTGCTTACGCTTGTAACCTGCTCTTCGGAAGTAGATTCTGGCAGACTGGTCATACTTTGCCGCGCACAACGCAGGGGGGAAAGCTATATCGTGCAAACGGAGGAATCGATTGATGAGGCAAAAGCATAAGTTCTTAATCGCGCTGTGTCTATTTGCGGCAGCGCTTTTTTGTATTTTTGGCGCTGGGGCGGAAGACATTTGCTGCGAAAATGTACAGGCGCAGGAAACCGCTGTTGAAGCAATGGCGACGCCCGAGCCGTTTTTGAGCCTCGATACACCAATTCCGGATCCCACCGAAGCGCCCTCAATAATCATGACTCCCGAACCGGAGACTACGCCTGCGCCGACTGCTGAACCGACGCTTGAAGCCACAGAGGAACCCACTATAGAACCTACGATCGCACCCACGGAAACTCCATGGGCGCATACCGCGCATATCTGGGAAGTACTTTCTAATGCAGAATCGCATTGGAAGCGTTGCGTGGTTTGCGGCGCTGAAACCGATCCGGAAGCGCATTATTCCCTTTGCGTTGGGGTAAGAACGGATGTATGCACCGTGTGCGGACAAGTGTTGCCGAAGGACGCGGAAATTAGGCATGAGTTCAATTTTGATCTTTCTCCCGCCAGCTACGACGCGCAGGGGCATTGGTGGATTTGCGCGCGTTGTGGCATTTCGAGTCGTTTCAATCATGAATATGATGATTTGGGTATATGCCAATACTGCGGCGCGTTAAAACCCGCCGCGGTGAAGCCGAAGAAGGTTTTGCTTCCCGCTTCTACGCTCACCATGAACATTGGCGATACGCTGCAGCTTTCGGCGACGTTGCAGCCGGATGGAGCGGTGTCCTCCCTCAAATGGTCGAGCTCTACCAAAAAAGTCGCGATCGTCGATTCCGACGGTGTGGTTACCGCAATGAAAGCGGGTTCAACCACTATACAGGTAAAAACAGAAAATGGAAAGAAGGCGAAGCTCAAGCTTCGCGTGGTCGATCCGAAGACGCCGACGGGTATATCGTTTGACCGCGCCACGTTATGGATTGGCGTAGGGGAAACGCGCGAGCTTACCGTTCAAATCGCGCCGGATACTGCGGTGACTAGTTTGAAATGGAGTAGTTCCTCCAAGAAGATCGTATCCGTTGACGCAAATGGCAGAATTACTGGAAACAAAATTGGCAAGGCGACCATTACCGCAAAAACCGCCAATGGGAAAAAGGCGAAGTTGACCGTTCGAGTGGCGGCATCCATTCCCCCGGAATCGGTATCGATTTCATTTCCGCAAACGGTGTTGCAATTGGGCGAGAGTTACCGATTGAATGCTGTGCTGAATCCGTCGACCGCAATCACCAATTTCACGTGGACGTCATCCAATCCATCCGTGCTGCGCGTATCGGACGGAACAATGACCGCGATAGGGACTGGCACGGCGCGCATTGAGGTG
>JAFUAR010000340.1 GCA_017460585.1 Clostridia bacterium | reverse complement strand
CCTGCCTGCGGAGCTCATCGCCCAGCCGAACGTTGCGCTCGGCATAGAGTATTTGCGCGCCATCGCGGCGCTGCCTGCGCCCATGGAGGCGATCGCCATACCGCGCTTAGGCGGCTACCACAGCCATGAACTGGCTGCAAGCGCATTTGCCTCCGCTTCCGCCATACGCGCCGCGCTGTTCAGTCAGCGGCGCTCCGCGGCGCTCGACGCGGTTCCCCAGACAGTGCGCCCCCTGCTGGCGGCGGCGAAACCGCTGCACGAGCCGGACGATATGCTGCTTTTGACGCTGCGCGGTATGGAAAGTACCGCGCTTGCCGAGCTGTGCGAAGCCGGGGAAGGGCTGGAACGGCGGGTGCTGGCGGAGGCGCGGTACGCGGAGGGACGACAAGCGCTGATCGAGCGGGTAAAGTGCAGGCGCTATACCTACGCGCGCATCTCCCGCATACTGGCGCAGGCGATGCTCGGCATCACCCGAGCGCTCGCGCAGCGGCACCCAACGCCGGAATACGCGCGGCTGATCGCCCTGCGCGGCGACGCCGCTCCGCTCATGAAGGAGCTTGCGCGGCGCGCGACGCTGCCCATTTGCGCCGACCCCGTCAAGCTTGCGGAAAGCGAAGTGTTTCAGTTGGAATGCCGCGCTACGGATCTGCGCGCGCTGCAGTGCTCCGACGCTTTGGAACGGCGTGCGGGGCAGGAATTTACGGCGAAATTCGTAAGGATATAACCGCAGAAAAAGGGGAAATGGAAATATGCGCATATTGGTATTCGGTTCGCTCAACATTGACCACACCTATCGTGTTTCCCACCTCGTGCGCGCCGGCGAGACGCTCGCGAGCGACGGCTACCAAAAAAGCGAGGGCGGCAAGGGGCTCAATCAAGCCGTCGCGCTGGCAAAGGCGGGAATGGATGTATATATGGCGGGCGCAATCGGTCCGGACGGCACGTTCCTGTTGGACGCGCTTCGCGCCGCGAACGTGAACACAGATCTGGTCAAAACGCTGCACTGCGCCACCGGACACGCGATGATTCAAGTAGACGAGGACGGCGCGAATTCCATAATACTCCATTCGGGCGCGAACGAACAAATTACGCTTTCCA
This sequence comes from Clostridia bacterium, assembly GCA_017460585.1. GTDB lineage: Bacteria > Bacillota > Clostridia > Christensenellales > Aristaeellaceae > Faecivicinus. The sequence goes on along the minus strand of JAFUAR010000340.1, from coordinate 6,120 downwards.
TGATCGATGAAACGCTTTCTCATTTCGCCGCCGGCGACTGGGTGCTGCTGCAGAACGAAATTGCCCATGTGGATGAAATTATCGTTCGGGCGAAGCAACGCGGGTTGACCGTAGCGCTCAATCCCTCGCCCGCGAGCGCGAACATACGCCTCTGGCGGCTGGAGCTGGTCGATCTGCTGATCCTCAACGAGGTGGAGGGCAAGGACCTGACGGGGGAAAGCGAACCGGCGGACATCATCTCCTCGATTCACGTGCGATATTCCAAACGCTGTAAAATACTGCTCACACTGGGCGCGCAGGGCGCGATTTACGTAGACGAAAACGGCGCGTTGATTGAGCGCGCCCTTCCGGTGACTCCGGTGGATACCACCGCTGCGGGCGATACGTTTACCGGTTACTTCATTGCCCAATATGCGCGCGACAAAAATGTGCGCGCGGCGCTTCGATGCGCGACCGTCGCCTCCGCGCTGACCATACAGCGACAAGGCGCGTCGCGCTCCATTCCCGACCAGCGCGAGGTCATTGAAGCGATGCATAAAATAGAAGCGTGATATGGACAACGCGACCTCCCCGTGATACAATGAGTTCGTAAGTTATAATTAACTAATTTCATGGACTCACTGAACGCGGGGAGGTTTTGCGTATGCTCAAATTCCTGATGCTGCTGGGGCTCATCGGTCACTTGATTTGCTGGCGGTGCGACTGTCTGCTCACCTATACGCCCAACGGCAGGTTTCAATTCAGCGATTTGAAGGACAATGCGCAAATGGCGAAGACCTTCGATGGGTTCCCGCTCAAGCGGTCCATGGCTTCCATGCTGCTGGGCGTATTCTCCATGCTGCTGTCCTTCTGGGGCTACTTTGGGCTGTACCGCTGGATGGCGGATTTCTCCCAAACCTTTGCCCTGCTCATACTGATTCCCGCAGTGCTGTTTTATTTTTTCGGCGTAGCGCACCACGTATTCTGCGGTGTGGCAGAGTGGTTTTACGTGCGTTTTGGGCGCACAAACGAGGCGCGCAAAGCCGCGCTCGAATTCTTTAAACCCACGCTGCCGTTCATGGGCGTATGCTATATCTCGCTCTTGACGTTCGCAGTTTCGTTCTTCATCGCGGTCGTCGGCGGGTACACCGCCCTGCCGCGCTGGTGCTGCATATGGAATCTGCTGCCGTGTTTTGTGTGCATCGCGCCGTTTCGCGTTGTAGGAGCGGCAAACCTCGCCTGCGCGTGGATGTTTCTGGTGCTGCTGATATTCATTTAAATTGCCGAAGCGGCGCGTCCGCCGCGAGAGTGCGAGTGCAAGCTCAATGCTTTATTGCGCGATAAAATAAAACGCGTCGTCCGGCACGGAACCGCCCACCGCCGTGGGATCCTGCGTATATAGCTCGGCGAGATATCCGCCCAGCAGCGTGCGCATTTCTTCCCCGTCGATATAAGTAATGCTGCACTGGGGCAGCGCCTTTTCCGCCGGAGCGGCTTCGAATATATCGAATTGACCGATGAGCTGCGCGGCTTCGGCAATGTGCTCCTGCGTAAACGCTACGCTGGCGGCGTAATCCGCAAGGAACTGCCGAACGGCTTCGGGATGCTCTTCAATGAAAGAAGCGCGGGCTACGGCGATGCCCGTAACCAGCGTAGAGGGCGCTTGGGAACCGGACTGCAGCGCGTCCCACTCGCGGGTCAAATCCAGCGCGATGCGCAAATCCTCCGCCTTGCCCTGCGCCACGGTGGCGAAGGGCTGCGGCAGCATCGCCACGATGGAGTCGTCCGCCAGCATCGCCGCCAGACATTCGGCGTGCTCCGACTTAAACTCTATGGTAATATCGCTCTTAGGATCAATGCCGTTGCCGCGCAATATATAGTTGAGCGCGTATTCCGGCGTAGCGCCCTTGCCCGCCGTTACCAGCGTGCGTCCGCGCAAATCCTCCACGGAATGCACGCTGTCGCCCCGCTCGGCAATGTAGAGCACGCCCAGCGTGTTGATCGCCAGCGCGCGCACGGCGCCTTGGGTATTGTTGTACAGCACCGCGCCCAAATTGGCGGGCACGGCGGCGATATCCAGCTCGCCCTTCACCAGCAGGGGCACAATCTCATCCGGCGCGGCGGTCAGCGTAAAAGCGTAGCGATCCGCCTTGTCGCGCATGAGCTGCACCATGCCCATGGCGGTAGGACCCTTGAGCGCGCCCACGCGCACCCCATCGCCCTCGGCGAGCGCGGAAACGGAAAGCGCGCAGAGCAGCAGCGCGCAAAGCAGCAATAAAACTCTTTTCATACACTATCATTCCCTTCTATCTCTATTTTAAACAATGGATTACCGAACAAAATCGATTATAGCATTGCCCAAAATAAAACGCAATAGAGCGCAATTCTTGTTTGCAGGATTATGCTTGCGTTATTTTATGGTTTTTCACCTGCGCCCATGCCCTTTTGCGCACATTCGCACATTGACATCCCCCCTAGGGGGATGTTATAATCACTTCATAATCGTTCCACGAAGGAATGGCTTTAAAAAGCTATGCCTTCGTGGTTTTTTTATGGGAGGAAAATCTATGAAGTCCAAATTCAATCAAACCCGTATGCTCATATTCGCCGCGCTGCTGGTGGCAATCGGTCTGATTCTGCCCTTCTTTTTAGGCAACGTACAAATCTTCATGCAGGGCGTGAGCCCCATGCACATTCCCGCGCTGCTGGCGGGGCTGCTGCTGGGTCCCTTCTGGGGCGCTCTGGTCGGCGCGGTCACCCCGCTGCTGCGCGGCTTCCTGTTCCATATGCCCGTTCTGGTGCCCACCGGCGTATGCATGGCATTTGAACTGGCGGCGTACGGTATATTGACCGGCGTGCTCTATCCCCCGCTGGCGAAGCGCTTCAAGAGCAATCACCTGCCCGCCATCATCATCGCCATGCTGATCGCCATGGTCGCGGGACGCATCGTGGGCGGCGTAGTGCAGGCGATATTGCAGATTTCTCGCGGAAACAGCTACGGCTTCAACGCCTTCATTACCGCTTACTTTGTGAAGACCGCCGTTGGCGCGGTCATTCACCTGATCGTAGTGCCCGCCGTGACGCTGGCGCTGGAAAAGGCAAACCTCTCCCCCGTAGGCAGCACGCTGAAATAAATATTGAGTATGCAAGGTCTGCTGACGCAGGAAGCAAAAGAATCGTCGTTTTCGGCGATTCTTTTACGGTTGCGGGCTTTGTCAGCGGTCTAAAGGTCGCCGTGGACGCATTGGTCCACGGCGACCTGCTTTTTCTATGCAAATGATGACGGCTTCAACCGCCAATGGAACGCATACTTTTGCGTGCACCCTTACGGATTTCGCGCGCTCTATAATGTATGGTTCACTCATCCGCGGCGTTGAATCAATCCAGCTTCAAAATCAAGCCCAGAATGCGCTTGGCGGCGGTTTCCATCTGTTCGCGGGTCAGCAAGCCCTTCTCCTTCGCCTCCAACAGGCGCTCGGGATAGCCCACGCCCATCTTCACGTCGTTGCCCGCGGCGACCTCCTTGTAGTTTTCCGCATATGTCCACCAGTCGGTGGTCACCATGCCCGTATAGCCCCACTCCTCGCGGAGTATGCCGTTGAGCAGGTCGGCGTTTTCAGAGGCGCGATGCCCGTTGATAATGTTGTAGCTGGTCATCAGGCTCCACGGGTCGGCTTCCTGAATGATGCGCTGGAACGCGCGAATATAGATTTCGCGAATGGCGCGCTCGGACGCCCTCGAGTCGGAATTTTTGCGGTTGGTCTCCTTGTTGTTGAGCGCGAAATGCTTAATGGTCGCGCCCACGCCGTTTTGCTGCACGCCCCGCACCAGCGCGCCCGCCTGCTTCGCCGTAAGCAGCGGATCCTCGGAGTAATACTCGAAATTCCTGCCGCAGAGCGGGTTGCGGTGGATGTTGATGGCCGGCGCAAGCCAAACCGCCAAATTGTTCTCCTTGAGCTCCGCGCCCGCCGCGCGACCGACCGCCTCGGTCACCGCCGGATCCCATGTACACGCCAGCAGCGTGGCGCAGGGAAACGCGGTGGTGCATACGCCCACCTGCGGCTGAATGCGCACGCCGGCGGGTCCGTCCGCGCTCATGGCGTTGGGCACGCCGTATTCTGGCAAATTACCGTAACCAAACGTATTGGCGACGCCGGTATTCGGTTGACCGCCCAGCAGCCATGCCAAATCCTCATCCGAAAGCTGGGCGATGAACTCGTCCATCGATACGGAGCCCTCCGCCACCTCGAGCAGGGAATGCCTGTCGCTCGGGGCGAAATATTGGCGCGCGGGTCTTGCGCGCACCGCGGGAATGGGAAATTCCATATCCGTTTCCGCCATACGCGCCAGCCCGTTGGCGTTCGGATCGTTCCCTTCGCTCACGGGCAGCGCCTCGTACGTGCCGTCCGCCAGTAGGCGCTTGCGCAGCGCGGTGGGCGCCATGCGGCGCGTGAGCGGCTGTACCACGCGGTCCTTATTTAAGGTGAGCGTATACTCGCAGGCGCATACCTCGCGCACGTTTTTGCCCAGCCAGAAGCGGTATTCGCCCGCATCCAGCAGCCATGCGGATGCCCACACCTTGCCCAAATCATCGTAGCTCGCCATCTCCTCCGGAGAGAAGGCAATGGTCACGCGCTGCGATTCGCCGGGCTGCAAAAGGCGCGTCTTGCAGTAGCCCGCCAACGCCATGGCGGGCTTGCCCAGCTTGCCCTGCGGCGCGGAATAGTACGCCTGCACCACGTCGCGCCCGGGCACAGCGCCCACGTTGGTCACGGTGGTGGTCAGCTCGATTTTGTCCTCCGCCAGACGACCCTGCGGCTGCGTCCACTCAAAGGAAGTATAGCTCAAACCGTAGCCGAAGGGATAGCTCACCTTTCCCTTCGCGCCAGGTATGGTCTCAAAGTAGCGGTAGCCCACGTAGATATCCTCCACGTAGTCCACGTAATCGTCGGACTCGTAGAACGTGGGCGAAGAGGGATAATCCTCCAGCGTACAGGCGAAGGTATCCGAAAGGCGTCCGGAGGGATTCGCCAGCCCCAGCAGCAGCTCCGCCGCGGCGAGTCCGCCCTCGATGCCGCCCTGCCATGCCATAAGCGCGCCCTGAATGCGATCGTCATCGCGGAAGAAAGAGGTGTCAAACACGCTGCCTACGTTCAGCACGACCACGACCTTGGAAAACACGCGCTTTACCTTGTTGACCATGGCTTCTTCCGCGTCCGTCAGCACGAAGTCGCCCTTGGGGAACAGCTCGTTCACCACCTTGAGCAGCTGCTCTTCCACGCCCACGTGCTTTTCCAGCTTGTCAAAGGCGCACTTGCGGTCCCAGCCCTCGCCGGAGAAACGGCTAATGGTGATCACGGCGGTGTCCGCGTATGCGGCGGCACGGCGCAATAGCTCCTCCGGCAGCTCCGGTTCCTCAACCATGCCGGGCACGCGACCGGCGGCATACTGCGCCTCGACGTGCGCGCGGTAGTACACGTTCGTTTCCGCAAAGGTGGTCACGCGATCGGGGTATTGGCTAAAGCCCTCGTACAGGTTGCGAATATACGGCACAGTGACGTCGCCGCTGCCGCCGCCGCCCTTGACGTAATCAAACGTACCCTTGCCGAACAGCGCGATCTTCGCGCCGCGCGCAATGGGCAGCGCGGAACGCTCGTTCTTCAAAAGCACCATGCCCTCCAGCGCCGCGTTTTTCGACAGGGCGATATGTTCCCCGCTGGCGGTTACGCGCGCGCCGTTTTGCCCGAGGGGCAAATTCGGCTGGTACCACAGGCGACTCCATCGATTCATAGAATATCCCTCCAATTCTCATTTCAGCGAATTTCACACATCCATTATAGGTTACCATTCACCCATGGGGTGTCGGGGATCGCAATCCCCGACATTCAATCCGCAGCGGCGGCGTGTACGCAGCGAGGACGCGGACCAAGTGTCCGCTTCCTTGCAGGTTTTGCGCCCGGAAATCGCGTAGCGATTTCAGCAAAACCTGAGGGGGTGGTAGTGGCGGGGGACGTGTCCCCCGTCCACCTTCTGTGAAGCCGTAGGCTGAGCAGTAACCAATACGGGTATTATATGTTAAGAAATTTACTGAATTTGTGTTGTAACCGCCACAAATATGTGCTAAAATATCCGAATTATCTG
>JAFUAR010000339.1 GCA_017460585.1 Clostridia bacterium | reverse complement strand
GTGCGCTTGATTGCGGTATGAACGCACATATTGCTAAGCCCATTGATGTGGAACAGCTACAAACGGTTTTGAGCGAAATTCTACACTAAAACAATCATACAATAAATAAAATATGGGCTTTATAACACACAAAACAAAAGATAAACAAATAGAATTGGTGGTCTATAGAGCTCAGATGACATTGTGGAATATGGGAATTCATACTTGTATTTTTTGAATGCACCATTTATAATAATATCAGCTTTACAGAAAGGGAGGGAATACGCAGCATGGGCAACCAACAGGATTACGTGATCGAAATGCTGCACATCACCAAGGAATTCCCTGGAATCAAGGCAAACGACGATATCACCTTGCAGCTTCGAAGGGGCGAGATTCACGCGCTTCTAGGAGAAAACGGCGCTGGAAAGTCCACATTGATGAGCGTTCTATTTGGACTTTATCAGCCGGAGCAAGGTGTGATCAAGAAAGACGGCAAAGAGGTCACGATTCACGACCCGAACGATGCTACGGCGCTGCACATTGGCATGGTGCACCAGCACTTTAAGCTGATTGATGTGTTTACGGTGTTGGATAACATTATTTTAGGAGCCGAAGACACAAAGATGGGCTTTGTGCAGCGCAGGCAGGCGCGCCAGAAGGTGCAGCGCCTATCTGAGCAATATGGCTTGCGGGTAGATCTCGATGCCAAGGTCGAAAACATTACGGTAGGTATGCAGCAGCGCGTGGAAATACTGAAAATGCTGTATCGCGATAACGAGGTGCTGATTTTCGATGAGCCTACCGCTGTACTGACCCCGCAGGAGATCGAAGAGCTCATGCAGATTATGAAGGGATTGGCGAAGGAAGGCAAGTCCATACTCTTTATTTCGCATAAGCTCAACGAAATTATGGAGGTATCCGACCGAGTCAGCGTGCTGCGCAAGGGGCGCTACATCGGAACGGTGAATACCGCGGAAACCAATCCCGTAGAGCTCAGCCGTATGATGGTGGGGCACGACGTGCAGTTGGTGGTGGATAAATCGCCCGCAAACCCCGGCGAAGTGGTATTGGAGATTGAAAATCTGCACGTGCCTTCGAAGCTCTACAAGCACGATGCGGTGAAGGACGTTTCGTTTCAGGCGAGAAGTGGCGAGATCGTTTGTATTGCCGGAATTGATGGCAATGGACAGACGGAGCTGGTCTACGCATTGTCGGGCTTGGAAAAGGCTTCTGCCGGCGCGATTCGCCTGAACGGTACCGATATTACCCACGCACCCATCAGCAAGCGCAGCGAAGCGGGACTTTCCCATATACCGGAGGATCGCCATAAGCACGGTCTGGTGTTGGATTATACGCTGGAGCAGAATATGGTGCTCCAAAGCTACGAGGAACCGCGCTTTCAGAAGATGGGCTTTATCCGCTTTGGCGAAGTGCGTAAATACGCCGAGCGATTGATTGAGCAATACGATGTACGTTCCGGACAGGGACCGGTGACCATTGCGCGTTCCATGTCCGGCGGCAATCAGCAAAAGGCGATCGTCGCCAGAGAGATCGATCGCGATCTGCCGCTGGTGATTGCGGTGCAGCCTACGCGTGGTTTGGATGTAGGCGCCATCGAATACATTCACAAGCAGCTGGTTTACCAGCGCGATCAGGGTAAAGCGGTCCTGCTGGTATCGCTGGAGCTGGACGAGGTCATGAACCTATCGGACCGCATACTGGTCATGTATGAAGGCGAGATTGTGGGCGAGCTCGATCCAAGGCGGACTACGGTAGAGGAACTGGGGCTCTATATGGCCGGCGCAAAGCGCCAGAATAAGGGGTGAGCGCGTGAAAACTTCATTCTGGGATAAGGAAGAAACCAAGTCGGTGCTCGCTTCTCTGCTGGCGATTGTCGTCGGTATGCTGGCGGGTAGCGTCATTATCTTCATCGTTGGGCTAACCAATTCCACACTGGGTCTCAAGGGTGCGTGGGATGGGATTCGTCTGGTTGTCGCGGGGCTGTTCTCTACAGGTCGTGATACGGCGGGCAACCTGACGTTCGGTTTCAATCCAACCACTTTCGGCAATATGTTGTTCCGCGCCGCTCCGTTGGTTATGACTGGGCTTTCTGTTGCGCTGGGCAATAAGGCAGGTCTTTTCAATATTGGCGCACCCGGGCAGTTTTTAGCGGGAACCTGCGCGAGCTTGTACATCGCGCTGGATATCCCTACCACCGTAGTGCCCGCATGGTTGGTTTGGCTGCTGGCTTTTCTGGGCGGAATGCTCGCAGGTGCGTTATGGGGCGCGATTCCAGGCTTGCTCAAGGCTTACCTCAACATCAATGAGGTTCTCGCTTGCATCATGACCAACTGGATTGCCGCCAATCTCGTTACATGGCTTTTTGATATTGGCAACGTCAAGAATACCGTGGAGGGTACCAAATCCTCCTATGTGCTTAAGACCACTTATAACAATGTATTCACTTCGAAGCTTGGGCTCAACAATATATTCACCGGTTCGCAGATTAACGGAGGAATCATCATCGCTGCGATCATGTCCATTAGTGTGTACGTGCTGTTGAGCAAGACTACGCTGGGTTATGAGCTGAAGGCGTGCGGTGCGAACCGCTACGCCGCGCGTTATGCCGGTATTCGCGATCGCCGCAATATTGTTTTGACCATGGCGATGGCGGGCGCGCTTGCTGCGGGCGG
>JAFUAR010000338.1 GCA_017460585.1 Clostridia bacterium | reverse complement strand
TCGCCAACTCGAGCCCCGGGTGAATAAACAGCGTGTATTCGCCCCATGACTCGCTTTGCCAAATGCCGTACCATCCCGAGGCGGCTTGACCGCCCTGCACCAGCGCGCCAAAATCCGCGTCCTGCGCGAGCGCGACGGTTTGAATGTCCGTAAGCGCGATGGTGGTTACAGATTTGTCCGGCGCGGTAATGGCAATATCGCTCTGTTCCAGCTTTATGGTAAATCCGGTGCGATTGATGGACGTGTAAACCATAAAGCCTATTACGATGACTACCGTCCAGATCAGGTTGCGCTTCCACATACTCACGGAGCGTTCGTTTGCCTGCCGCACGGTCTCCTGCCGCTCGGGTGAGGATTTCTGCACGGTCGTCGCCTCCTTTATCCCAACCAGTTTAGTGGCAATTCTGATCGGTATTATACCATATCGGGCTGCGTTTTGCACTCTATATTTCAAATGGCGCAGCTTTCGCGGCACGCGAGCTGCACGGGGCAGACAATGGTCTTTGGCGCGGAGGTATCGCCGTGAATGCGCGATCGAAGCAGGTCGATGGCTTCCAACGCCATTTCGCTATAGCTGCAATCGATGCTGCAAAGCGGCGAAGGGTATTGCTGTGCCTTCTGAATGTTGTCGAACCCGACCATGGCGTAGCGCCAGCCGCGCAGCGCGTCGTCCTCCTGAATCATGGTCTGCAGCTGCCAAGCCTCGCTGTCGCAGAAGGCGAATATGCCGTCCACCCCCTGGTCGCGATATGCCTGCAGCGCAGTCCGAGTCGAAGCCTGCCAGTCGCGGCTCGACGGGTCGGTCGCGTCGCGCGGTATGGATAGAAAGATGTGGCGGCGCTCCTGCGGAATGCCGTATTCCTCGCAGGCGCGTATGAAGCCGGCGAGGCGCTTTTCATAGCTGTAAACAATATACTGGCGCGAGATGTATAGCGGGTTGCGGCAGCCATGCTCCAGTATGTGGCGCGCCGCGAGGTACGCGCCCGTCTCCTCGTCGGTCACTACGCTGTCCGCCGTGTCGAGACCCAGCGAGCGCGACATCAGCACGAACGGAAAGCGCAGCGCGCGCAGCCGCTCTATGGTCGCCGTGCTCTCATTGGTGGGAAACAGCAGTATTCCGTCCACACGGCGGGCGATGGCGCTCTCCGCCTGCGCCAGCTCCTGCGCGGGATCCTCGCGCGAGCAGGTAATCATCAAGCTGTAGCCCCGCAGATCGGCCGCCGTTTGAATATGATCGGCCATAATGCTGTAATAGGGATTGGTCAGGTTGCCGAGCACCACCGCGATGGTTTTGGTGCGTCCCGAACGCAGACTGCTGGCGATTTGGTTGCCCATATACCCCATATCGCGCGCCACCTGCTGAATGCGCTCGCGCGTGGCAGGGGAGATATCCGTCATGTTGCGCAGCGCGTGCGATACGGTGTTAATGGAATATCCGGTTTCGTTGGCGATGTCGTGCAGCGTGACGCGTCGCTGGGATGAATGTGTGCGCATGGCTCGTTTGCCTCCCCGAATGTCGCTTCCAGCGCGTGGAAGCGACTCCTTTCCAGAAATTCTTTTCCACAAAGTATGATTTTGCGCTTGACAAGCGCTGTTTGAAATGCTATGATTATATTATCACATTAACGTTAATGTTTCCAGCGTTTTCTTTCATGAACAGCGTTTTTTTTGAAAGAATGTGAAGCGAATTGTTGAGCGGTTCTTCCGCTCTTCAAAATATAAGGAGGGTAAACCCATGAAGAAACTATTTGCAATGGCGCTGGCTCTGTGCCTGCTCCTAGGGGGGGTTGTGGTCGCATCCGCTGAGGAAACCACTACGCTCACTATGTGGACTTTCATCGCCCAGCATCAGGAGTTCTTTGAGAAGGCCGCCGAGCGCTGGAATTCCGAGAACCCCGATCGCCCCATCGCCGTAGAAGTGACCACGATTGGTTACGATGATATGCACAACAAGCTGAAGGTCGCCCTGCAGGCCGACGAAGGCGCACCCGATATGTGCGACGTTGAGCTGGGTCAGTTCCCGAACGTTCTGGCTTACAGCGACAAGCTGGTTGACCTGACCGACGCGCTGTCTCCCTACATGGCGGACCTGGTCAAGGCTCGCTTGGAGATTTACGCCAAGGACGGCAAGTACTACGGCGCTCCCCTGCACGTAGGCGCGATGGTTTCCTTCTACGATGTAGCTCTGCTGGAATCCGCCGGCGTGAACTACGAAGATATCAAGACTAGGGACGACTGGTATGAAGCCGGTCTGAAGCTCAAGGAAGCCGATCCGGATGCTTGGATGGGCACCGTTGAGACCAGCACCCAGTGGGTTGCTTCCCTGATGCTCGCGCAGCAGGGCACCGACTGGCAGGATGGCGAGAGCGCCTTCATCAACACTCCCGAAGTCGCAAAGATCATCGATACCCAGAAGACTTGGCTCGAAGCGGGTATCGCTGAAGTTTGCCCGGGCGGACAGCCCGACACCGAAGAGGGCAAGGCGTACATCGCCAACAACAAGATCGCTTCCGTGATCATGCCCTTCTGGTACATGAGCCGCTTCACCGATGAAATCGGCGAGAGCTGCAAGGATCGCTATGTAGTAGCGCCCGCGCCCGTATTCGAAGAGGGTCAGCTCCACTCCATCGGTCAGGGCGGTACCGGCACCGTAGTATACGCCAACGGCACCGACCCCGAGCTGTGCGCCGAGTTCCTCGCTTTCGCGAAGGTTTCTCCCGAAGGCGAAGCGCAGATCTGGGAAGTTCTGGGCTTCGACCCCTGCAACACCTCCATTTGGGATGACGACGCGATCATGAAGACCGATGACAACAAGTTCAACCAGTACTTCATCGGCTATCCGATCGACGCGCTGCTGCCCATCAAGGACGAGATCGGTTATATCGTATCCACCTCCATCAGCCCCACCATCAACAACTACCTGGATACCACTCTGTGGAACGAGGTTTATGTAGACGGCGTGGATACCGCTGAGGCGCTGGAGAACGCGCAGGATTCCATCGATTCCGATCTGTTCTAAGGCAACTCCGCACAATCTGCAGTGCGCCTGACGAATCCTTTGTTCGCCGGTCCATTGCCTGAATTGCGCGGTATTACCTGAATTCGTTCAGACCAATCCCAACGGCATGGGAGCGGAGCGATGCGCTCCCTCCCATGCTTTTATTTTCGGGTCGCGCGTCCGCATGAGGTCGCGCATCCCGCGGATCAAGGGGCTGAACGAAGGCGCAAAATGAAGGAGAAAGGGGAATTTTCATGCAAGCGAATTCGGCGGTTGCCGTGCGCGCGCCGCGCCGCAACGGCGTTATATTGCTGATTGCGGGCGTGCTGCTGCTGGCGATCGGCATTGTGGGTCTGGTATCGCTGCAGGGCAAATCGGTGCGCTTTGACAAGGCTTATGCCGAGCATGGCGATCTGAGCCCGTATTTCTTTGGTCAGTTGGAAGAGGGGCAAAGCTACAGCTTTTTCCAGAAGCTTTGGCTGGGCATCTGCTATTATCGCCTGTGGGTCATGCTGGCCGGCGTGGCGTTGGTGGCGGTGTTCGTAGCGCTCAATCGAGATCTGCTCTACTCTCAGAAGGTCGCGCCGTATGTGTTCGTCGCACCCTTCATCATCACCTTTGTCGTGTTTTTTGCCTATCCGCTCATCTCGACCATTTTGATGAGCTTTCAGGAAATTACGGGTTCTGGGACCAGCTGGATCGGGTTCAAGAACTATACGGATATGTTCTCCAATAAGAACTTCTACACCGCGGTCAAGAATTCCGTAATCTACATGGTGCTTACCTGCGCCATACTGATTCCTATTCCCATGCTGCTGGCGTATCTGGCGGAATCCAAGCTTTCCAAGGTGGGCGGTCTGTTTAAAACCATCGCCTTCATGCCGGTGCTGTGCTCCGTCGTGGTCGCCGGTATCATCTTCCGCATGATGTTCTCCGAGCTGGATGGCGCGCTCATGAATCAGGTGCGCAAGCTGCTGGGGCAGGAACCCATCATCTGGCTCAAGACCGCGTGGGGCTCCATGTTCGCCATGGTGCTGCTGTGCTTCTGGCGTTGGACGGGCATGAATATGCTCTACTATATGGCGGGTCTCAAGTCCATCTCCAACGAGCTGTACGAGGCGGCGGATATCGACGGCGCGAACTCCGTGCAGAAGTTCACCAAGATCTGTCTGCCGCTGCTCAAGCCCACCACCATTTACGTGTTGACCATTTCGATCTACGCGGGTCTTTCCATGTTCACCGAAAGCTATATGATCTTCGGCGGCAATAATTCCCCCAAGAACTATGGCTTGACCATTGTCGGCTACCTGTATCGCTACGGTTTCGAAAAGGTGGATAAGTTTGGCTTCGCCTCCGCGGTCGGTCTGGTGCTGATGCTTGGTTCGCTCATCATCACCATCATCCAGCTGCGCATTACCGGCGTAATTGGCAAGAAGGAGGACTGAGCATGAAACCCACAAATCAGGAAAAGCGCGGCAATCCGGTCGCGAAGGTTACGCTCTCCGTATTCTTTATCGTGCTGTGCATATTGTTCATCATTCCCCTGTACGCGCTGCTGCTGGGTACGTTTAAGGGCGGCGCGGAGCTGTTCGTTTCGGGTCTGAACCTGAACCCCACGTGGGAAAAGCTGCATCTGAACGCGTGGCACTACCTGTTTAGGGGCGTAATGTCCAATGGCGAATACAATCCGCACGATTACTTCCTCTGGTATCGCAACAGCCTCATGGTGGTGCTGGTACAGGGCAGTCTCACGCTGCTCATCTCCTCCATGGTCGCTTATGGCTTTGCCAAATATGAATTCAAGGGCAAGAACGCGCTGTTTATGTGCGTGCTCATGGTTATGATGGTACCGCTGGAGATATTGATGCTGCCCATGTACATTCAGGTCAATTCCATGGGTCTGCGCAATTCCTACGCGGGCGTAATGCTGCCGTTTCTGGCGAATATGAGCGCCATATTCTTCTTTAGGCAGTTCCTAACCAATATTCCCTATGAAATGATCGAGGCGGCGCGCGTAGACGGCTGTACCGAATACGGCATATTTGGGCGCATCATCATGCCGGTCATGAAGCCGGCCTACGCCTCCATGGCGGTGCTCACGGGCATGGGCGCGTGGAACGCGCTACTCTGGCCCATGCTGGTGCTTTCGGATATGAAGAAATACACCATTCCGATCGGTCTGAATACCCTTTGGTCGCCCTACGGCAACAATTACGACCTTATGATTACCGGCTCCTGCTTCGCCATACTGCCGCTGCTGCTCATCTATCTGTTCGCGCAGCGTTTCATCGTAGAGGGTATGACTGCGGGCGCGGTCAAGGGCTGATTACAAATTGAGAAACGAGGTATAAACGCATGAAGAAAGCTTCCATGATCGTCGATCGGGAATACCAGATCGCGCGCATTGATAAGCGCTTGTACGGCTCCTTCATCGAGCACTTGGGTCGCGCGGTATACGGCGGCATTTACGAGCCCGATCATCCGCAGGCGGACGAGCAGGGCTTCCGCAAGGACGTGCTTGCGAAGGTGCGCGAAATCGGCGTACCGGTGGTGCGTTACCCGGGCGGAAATTTCGTGTCCGGCTTCAACTGGGAGGACAGCGTCGGTCCCAGAGATCAGCGCCCGAAGCGGCTGGATTTGGCGTGGTTCACCACCGAATCCAATCAGGTGGGTCTGCATGAATTCGCCGACTGGGCGAAGAAGGCGGATACCGAGGTGATGTACGCCATCAATCTCGGCACGCGCGGTCCCGAACAGGCGCGCGACATCGTGGAATACGCCAACCATAAGGGCGGCAGCAAGTTCTCCGATATGCGCATTGCCAATGGGCGCAAGGACCCGCTGGGCATCAAGCTGTGGTGTCTGGGCAACGAAATGGACGGTCCGTGGCAGATGGGTCGCAAAACCGCCTATGAATACGGGCGCATCGCCAACGAATCCGCCAAGATGATGAAGTGGGTCGATCCCTCCATCGAGCTGGTGGCGAGCGGCTCCTCCTCCTCCGAAATGCCCACCTTTGGCGATTGGGAGCTGACCATGCTCAACGAGTGCTACGAGAATATCGATTACGTATCGCTCCACCGCTACTATGGCAATCCTACCGCCGATACCCCCGGCTTCCTCGCCCGCACCATGGATTTGGACGATTTCATTCATACCGTTGTGGCAATTTGCGATGCGGTCAAGGGCAAGAAGCATTCGAAGAAGAAGGTCAACCTCTCTTTTGACGAGTGGAACGTGTGGTACCATTCCAACGAGCAGGATAAGGAAATTTGGAAGCGCGAGAAGTGGGGACCGGCGCTGCCGCTCTTGGAGGATATTTATAACTTCGAGGATGCGCTGCTGGTCGGCTCCATGCTGATTACCTTCCTGCGCAATGCCGACCGCGTGCGCGTGGCGTGCATGGCGCAGCTGGTGAACGTTATCGCCCCCATTATGACGCGCAACGGCGGCGGTTGCTGGGCGCAGACCATTTTCTACCCCTATATGCACGCCAGCCGCTACGGTCGCGGCATCTCGCTCAATGCGCTGGTCAATAGTCCCGTGTACGATTGCAGAGATTACGAAGGCGTGCCGCTGATCGACGCGACCGCGACCATGGAAGACGACGGCACGGTAACCGTATTCTGCGTCAATCGCGATATGACCGAGGATTTCTCCTTGGATATCGACCTGCGTTCCTTTGGCGAACTGCATATCAAGGAACAAATTCTGCTGCACCACGACGATGTAAAGGCGGTCAATACCGAAGAGAATCCCAACGAAGTCGCTCCCCAGCAGGGACCCGGCGGCACGGTGGATGGCGGTAAGGCGACCGTGCGGATTCCCGCGCTCAGCTGGAATGTAATCCGCTTTGGCAAATAACGAGGGAATAGTGAAAGGAGATGATCACCGTGGCGATTATGGACGGCTGCGAGGCGAAGCATAAAACGCCGGTGTTGGAAGAGCGCGTATGCCCCATGTGCGGCGAGACCGTAGAGCTGTTCACCCGCAGAGGGCGCGTGCTCGAGGATACCGTCTGCGACTGCGGCTATATCTTCAAGGCGGAGGAGCAACTCTCGGCGCCTCAGGCAAAGAAAAAAGAAGCATAAAAAATAAGATCGATCAATCATAAGGGGTGGCGCTGCCATATGACAGCGTCACCCCTCAATTTTAGTCTACAATGTCTCCGCCTAGGCACTCTTCTCCCTGATAGAATACCGCGGATTGCCCGGGCGTCACGGCGCGCTGCGGCGCGTCGAACGCCACGCTGGCGCCATCGCCGTTCAGCGTGAGCACGCAGTCCTGTAGCGGCTGGCGGTGCCGCAGGCGCACCTTACAGCGGTAGGGTTCGCCCTGTGGCGCGGGCGGCGTTTCGCGAATCCATGTGCACTCGCTCAGCGTAGTGCTCGAGGTATACAGCAAGGGGGAATCCTCTCCCTGTGATACGATCAGTCGGTTCTGCGCCATATCCTTGCCCACTACGAACCACCTGCGCCCGTCTCCGCCGCCGCCAATGCCCAGCCCGCGGCGCTGCCCCAGCGTGTAGTACATGAGCCCGTCGTGCCTGCCGACCACCTTGCCCTCCGTGGTGACCAAATCCCCGGGCTGCGCGGGCAGAAAGCCGGAGAGAAATTGTTTAAAATTGCGCTCGCCAATGAAGCACACGCCGGTGGAATCCTTTTTTTCGCTCACGGGAATGCCGTTGTCGCGCGCAATCTGCCGAATTTCGCTTTTGAGCAGTCCGCCTACGGGGAATACCGCCTTACGCAGTGCGCGCTGGCGCAGCATATACAGAAAATAGGTTTGGTCCTTGTTTTCATCCTTTGCCCGCAATAGGCGATAGCTGCCGTTAAGGCAATCCACGCCGGCAAAGTGACCGGTGGCAATCTGATCCGCCTCCAGCTTTTCGGCAAAGCTCAAAAACGCGTCGAACTTAATTTCGCGGTTGCATAGCACGTCGGGATTGGGCGTGCGTCCCTTGCGATATTCCGCGAGGAAGTGCTCAAATACGCGCTCGCGGTATTCCTTCGCGAAGCTCACGGAGTAATAGGGAATATCCAGCCGGTCACATACGGAGCGCACGTCCGTCCAGTCCTGCACGGAGGTGCATACGCCGCTCTCGTCCGTCTCTTTCCAGTTGTCCATGAATATGCCGATGACCTCGTGCCCCATCCGCTTGAGAAGAAGCGCCGCCACGGAGGAATCCACCCCGCCGGACATTCCAACCACAATTCGAGCCATTTCCCAGCCTCCCCAATTTGGTATACTGATTATATGCGGAATTCAAGAAGGTTGTCAAGCCGTGTAGTGAATATCGGCTCCGGAGATCATACTGTATAGAAATGTGAAATGTAAAATTATAATAAAAGAAGGCAGGGTAGTTGAATTACACCGCAATGGAAATATATAATAAAGTTAACATTCACTTTGATGAATAATAATGAATTACATTTATTGGGAACTATTTATTGGGTTAATACTCGAATGCAATGAGGGGGTTTGGAGCATGAATAATATGCAATTGAGAAAGATGATTGTTCTTTTAGCCATTTTGATACTGATATTAATAGGCAAAAGTGCGCTTTCAGAAGGAAAGGTATTGAAACTGCCCGCCGGTTTGAAGACGATCGAAGCCGAAGTGTTCATGGGCGATTCATCGCTCGAAGAAGTAATCGTGCCGGACGGAGTAACGGAGATTAATAAAAAAGCATTTGCAAAGAGCACGCTTAAAAAAATCAATATACCAAGTTCCGTTGGATATATCGCACAAGATGCGTTTGAAGGGTTAGAAACTATAAATATTATAGCCAATCAAGGCTCATATGCTTATCATTGGGGAGTTATAAATCAATATATTGAAATTCCACTGGCAGCAGAGAACGAATTCCTTATCCAAATTGTGGATAGTGATAAATGTATTATTACTAAATATATAGGAATTGCTAATTATATACGAATTCCTAATAGCATTGAAGGATATAAAGTGATAGGTATTGGTCAAGAAGCTTTTCGATCGAGTAACATTATATTAATTGATTTACCTGCCTCTATTTCAAGTATAGATTATCAAGCTTTTTATTCTTGTAGCAGGCTTGAAGAAATAAGGATACCGGAAGGGGTTACAACGATAGGCGCGTATGCATTTTACTGGTGTACCGAATTAAAGAAGGTGACGTTACCTGAAACTTTGACAGCAATAGGGCAAAGTGCATTTGGAAATTGTACTTCGATTACAGAGATACATATACCGGATAGCGTGAGTAC
>JAFUAR010000337.1 GCA_017460585.1 Clostridia bacterium | reverse complement strand
TACGACATACTCGCAAATCTTGCAAGGGGAAAAAGGCATGAAATTTCGACTTTAAGTGAAAATTTTACAGTCTTTGTAATATCCTTGAAATGAAATCTGCGCATATTCGACCGATTTGGGCAAGATTACGACATGATTTTCGCGATTTGGAGGCACATTTACAGATATCATATGAGACGATGAACGGGAAAAGCGAAATCGTTCCAGCGCTATTGGCGAGGTTGGCGGCAGTGATTATAGTGGTTGCAGGGAGCGCACTAAACTACAAAAACCATTCATCGCCCATTGACGAAAGTGAATTCCTGCAAAACCGCCGCGTATTCGCACTACGCGGCGGTTTGCTTTACTTTTTCATGTTACTGATGAATGCAACCAGCACAATCCACAAGCAATTCACAAATCCGATGATGACCATTAAGGTTTCATACGTATTCATGAGTATCACCCGCTTTCCTTAGTAGTCCAGCGAGCGAAAGCAACCTCCGCGCAATACCCCCTGCCAGTCGCTTGAGTCAGCGACGGCAGGGGGCATTTTATGCCTACTATAATATTGTAAAGCATTTCACGGAGGGATTTCCCCCAACAGGGAATGCTCGTTTTACTTCTGCAGCGGCACAACGGCGAGCGTTTTTCCCATCGCCGCCAACACTTTTAGCATGGTATCCAGCTTGGGATTTGCGTCGATTCGCTCCATACGTGCAATTTGCGGCTGTTTTACACCGCTTCGCGCCTCCAATTCTCTTTAGGTCAGCTCCTGCTCTCGCCTTGCATGTACAAGGGCGGTAATGATCGCGGCGCGAAGGTCGCTTTCCGCGATCTCCTCCGGCGTAAAATGTTCCCGATCAAATTCTTCATCCCATATTGGAAAACCATTCTTTGTATAGTTCACAACTGACCCTCTCTTTAATCTACGAATTGTATTCTGCCTTTCCGCAGTCGCGATTTCGTCAAAAGCGACCTGCTTCTTGCACAGACTTTGGTTGGTTTTATTGAATTACGCGCCGTCCGCATCTCCAAAGATCAATTCCTGCGTGTGCGCATCGGCAATACCGGTGGCGGGCAGGTGATTCGCCGCCTGAAACGCGCGCACGGCGGCGGCGGTGCTCTCGCCGTAATCGCCGTCGGCGGGGTTGCCCTGCAGAGCGGATTTGGCGGTGTTATCAAGATAGCCCAACTCCATCAAGCGCTCCTGCAGCAGCACTACGCTCCAAGAGTAGTCGCCATCCTTGAGTTCGGAATACTCCACCTCGTAGGGCTGCGGCACGGGCATGGCGTATTCGGCGGTGCTCAAATCGTAATAATCGTTGGGCGCGATGCCGAACATCTCGTTCAGGGTGACCAATTCGTAGCCCTGCGCCACCGCGTAGGGAATGAACTGATCGAGCTTGGCGGTATCCGCATCGGTAGTGTGGAAAAGATAGATGGTGCCAGGCTGCAAATAGCTCTTGATCAAATCCATGCTGCCATCCGAGCCGGAAATGGTCCAGTGGGCGACGCCGAGGAAGCCGAGCTGCTTCAAATAATTGTGGGTACGCTGGTCCCACTCGCCGTCGCCGCCCATCAAGCGGAAGAAATGCTGCTGGTAGTTGACGCCCAGCGCGTTGTTCACGGCGTTGCGCTGCTTCCAGATTTCCGCCGCCATCTCCTCCTCGCTCATGCGGAAGATGCGGGCGTGGCTCCAAGTGTGATTTTCAATTTCAAAGCCCAGCTTGAAGGCGCAGACCTTGAGAATATCGCTCATGCCGGACTTGATGACGTTTTCGCCGATGGGGAACAGCGTGAGCTTGCCGCCATTTTGGTACGCCAGCGTGGAAATATGCTTGAGGTTTTCCAGCTGGAAGCAATCATCCACGGTGATGCAAATTTTCTTTTCCGTGGTGCTGCCCTGCGTGACCACCGGCAGGTAGAGGAAGCCCTGATCGGGCGCCTGCGTGGGGTCGGGCTCCGGTTCTAGGGTCGGCTCCGCCGTGGGCTGCGCGGTGGGCGCGGCGGTTTGCCCCTCCGGCAGTTCGATCTGCGCGGCAAGGCGGGTTTGCGCGCTCTGCTGCAGCGCCTGCGCGCGCGAAGCCAGCATTTGCCGGCTGATCTGCACCGCCAGCATGGCAATTACGCCCATGCAGACGATCGACACCGCGATTAGGAGCGCAAGGGTTAGGGTACTGTTTCCGCGTTTTTTCTTCTTTTTCGCCATGATCTCTTCTCAACTCATTTCAATGTTTTCACTTTTTAGACCCGAAATACGCGTGAATTGTTCTGGACATTTGCGATAAATCGAGGTAACGGGCGCGCCCTTACCGCGGCTGAACCTCGCAGTGCGCCACGCCGCTGGCATCGCGGGCGACGACAATGCGCGCATCCACCATTTCGCGCAGGGCGGGCACATGGCTAACTACGCCCACCAGCCGGTCGCCCTCGGTCAGGCGATTGAGGGCGGACACGGCGCGCGCCAGCGTTTCCGCATCCAGCGAACCAAAGCCTTCGTCTATAAACACCGTATCCAGCGCGGCGGAACCGGAGAGAGCGCGCACCACATCGGCAAAACCCAGCGCCAGCGCCAGCGAGGCGAGAAACGATTCGCCTCCGGAGAGGGTTTTTATATCGCGCAAGCGCGCGGTAAGCGCATCGTGCACGTTGAGCCCCAAACCGCCCCGCGCGTTGCCCTTCGATTCCTCGCGGCAGGAAAGGTAGAAGCGCTCGGCGCTCATGCGGGTAAGGCGCTCGTTCGCCGCGGCGATGACTCTGCGAAAGTAGTATTGCAGTATATACGCTTCAAAGCTGATTCTGCCCTGCCCCGTTTGTCCGGAAAGCGTGCGGTGCAGACCGCTCAGCATGGCGAAGCGCTCCTGCGTTTGTTCCAGACGGCGCACGCTCTCCCCCATCGCTTCGCACACGCGGCGCTGGGCGAGGCAGCGCTCGCGGCAGGCATTCAGGGAATTCTGCGCTCGCCCCAGCTCCGCCACACAGCGATCGAGCTGTTCCTGCGCCTGCGCCAGATCGACGGGCTTTCGCTCGCCCCATTCGCTGCGCAAACGCTCGAGCTGGTCGGCGTTCTCGCGCAGGGCGTGGGCGTGGCGCTCGAAGCGCGACTGCATTTGGGTAATTTCGGACTCGTCGCGGCGGGCGGACTGGTACTGCTCCATGGAAAGGAAGCCCAGCGCCGCGCGGCGATCGTCTAAGCTCTGTTGCTCGCGCGCAAGCAGCGCCCGCGCCCGCTCGATTGCCCCAGCCTGCGTTTGAACCGCGCCCTCCAACGTAGAGAGCGCCTTTTCCGCGCGCCGCACGGCTTGCTCCGCCGTTTCGCGGTCGCGGCGCAAAGCGCGGATGCGCTCGTCCAAACGCTTCCAATCCTCGCGCGCGGCGAGAATATCCTTTTGCAGCGTTTCGAGCGTTACGCTGCGTTCCAGCGCCTGTTCCACAGCGCGCCGCAGCTCGTCGGCGCGCGCGGTCTGCGCCATGAGGCTGCGCGCCGCCTCCTGTTCTTGACCCTGCGCGGCGTTGAACGCCTGCTGCAATGCGGTCACTTGCTCCTGCGACACGGTTTGCGCGGTGACGGCGCAGGGCTGAGGGTGACTGCGCGAACCGCACACGGGGCACGGCTCGTTGGGCTTTAAGCGGCTGGCGAGCGATTGCGCCTGCGAGCGCAGAAAGCCGTTTAGCGCGGCTTGGTACTGTTCCTGCGCCAAACGCGCGCGTTCAGCGGCGGATTGATGCAGATCGAAGCGCTTTTGCGCCTCCAACATGGCGGTTTGCAGGGATTTCAGTTCCTTGCCCGCCTGTGTGAGCGCCTCCCTGCGCAGCTCGAGCTTGGGCAGGGCATTGAAGGCTTCTTCCTGCGCGGCGAACTGGGCGCGCGCCTGTTCGGCGGTCGTCTTTGCCGCCTCGCGCTCGGCTTCGGTCTGCGTTTGGCGCTCCAACTGGTGCGCAAGGTCGGTCTCGGCGCGGCGGACGGCTTCCACGCAGGCGGTCAGCTCGCGCGCCTTTTGCGCCCACTGCCACGTTTGGCGCAGCGCGTCCATTTCGCCCTGACGCGCGTTCAGCGCCTCCCGCTCGGCTTCGCGCTCGGCGATCTGTTTGAGCCCCGCGTTTACCATAGCGCCTGTGCTGACGATTTGGGCGGCGGCGTCGCGCGCCTTTTGCGCCTTCTCGGCTTCAGTCTCCAGCTCGATTCGGCGCTGCTCGTCCGCCGCGACCGCGCCCTCCAGC
>JAFUAR010000336.1 GCA_017460585.1 Clostridia bacterium | reverse complement strand
CGCTGGGCGACAGCCGCGTGTGCGTAATCGCCAGCGCCATGAGCAACGAGGACTCCTACCGCATTCGCTTGAGTAGCGAGAGCGATCCGGAAATGTCTACGGTATTTGCCCGCGCGCTGTGCGATGGCGGCGGGTGGAGCCTGAGCGCCGGCGCGCGCTCCGCCATGAGCGCGGATACGGACTACGATGGAATCGTCACGCTGGATGAGATGACTGCCTATCTACAAAAGCGCGTAAAGTGGTATTTGCGCATCGCGGGCGATTACGAGCAGACGGTGTGCGCCTACCCGCAGCACGACGCGAGGCTGCTTTTCGCCCGCACAGATTAAAGTGGAAGGTCGCGCAGTCGCGCGACCTTCCGCCGTTTGCCCTATTAAAATTTCAGTAGGATTTCGCCCTCGTCGCCGGGCTCCGGATCGGTAATGGTGACCTTCAGGCTGTTTTCGCCCGACCAATCGTATTCAAGCTTTGCCTGCGTCTCGCTGCCCAAGTAGATTTGCCCCTGCGAATCCGCCTTGGCTTTATAGAATATTCCTGCAACCTTGGGGTAGACCCAGTAGGTGTAGCCGTAAGCCTCCACGGGATAGGGGTCGTCCTCGGTAAGTCCCTGCGCGCTGCGGCGCTCACTCATGCGGCGCTCGATTTCCTGAAACTGCGCTTCGTCATCGGTGGCGATTTCCAGCCCGCGCAGCACCACCGCGTTCCTCCCGTTCGGTCCCTCCACCGTGCGGCGGTACTGCGGCAGCACCAGCTGCCCGTACTGCGCGATGTAGGAAATGGAGAAAAGTCCCAGCACCAATATAACCAATACCAGCATGAGCGTCAGGAGGGTTCGCCCTCCTTTATTTTTAACCTTTCGGCACAGCGCGTATGCGCCCCAGCCCAATAGCAGCATGGTGAGCAGCACCGCGCCGACGGCGCGAAATTCCGCATACAACAGCTTGAGCCCGGCAAGGTCAAGCACAGTAACGACCAGCAGTATCGCCGCCGCGACGGCGCAAACGGGCAGCATGATGCGGTGAACGGACGCCTTGCGGTTGGCGAAGGCTTCGTATGGATGCGTAGACGGGTTCAAAACGCCACACCCCTTTGCAATTTAAATTGGATAATCGCCCGCCGCGTGCAGCGCCGCGAGCCGCTCGACCACCTGCGGGCGGTCCTGCGGATAGGTCACGCCGAACCAGCGCGCGCTTGTGGGCAGCACCTGCACGCTCAGCGTATTTTCGCGCAAACGCTCGCCCACGAATACCGGAAGCAGGTATTCCGCCTTGAGCTCGTTAGGCGAAAGGGCGCACAGGAAGGCACCGAATGCCTCGTTCATGAGCTCCAGCTCCGTTTGGTCGAAGCCCCAGAAGTTCATGGAGACCAAATCGTCCGCGGAGAGGGGCTCATCGGGCGCGCCCTCGCGGGTTGCGCAAATGCGTCCGTCCTCCAATTGGGCGATGGCGGGCACCTCGCGAATGGCGGCGAGCATATCTCCGTTGCGTTCGCAAACGCCGCGCGTAACCGTGCCGTAGGGCGAAACGGTATTTTGCAGGCGGTAGCCCACCATTGCCGCCGCACCCGGGCGCACGCGCTCTCGGAGAAAGCGCGCCATTTGGGTAAACGCATCCTGCCCGTAGAAATCGTCCGCGTTGATCACCGCGAAGGGACCGGATACGTAAGGCTTTGCGCACAATACGGCGTGAATGGTGCCGTAGGGCTTCACGCGCCCCGCTGGCACGGCGGCGGGCACGCTGGAAAAGTCCTGCACGGCGTATTCAAACTCCGCCTTGCCCGCGTATCTGGTTTGTATAATTTCCTCTAGGCGCGGTTTCAGCTCGGGGCGAATGACGAACACAATGCGGTTAAAGCCCGCGCGTATCGCGTCCATCATGGAATATTCCATGAGAATTTCGCCGTTGGGTCCCATGCCAGCGATCTGCTTGGCGCTGCCATAGCGGGAAGCGAGCCCCGCGGCCATAATGATCAATGTAATGGGTTTCATGCTATCCTTCCTTTTGCGGCGTGCGGTTGGTGCTGCCGAAACCGCCGAAGCGCTTTTCGGTGGTTTCATCGTCCACGGTAATGCCGTAGGGCACGAAAATGCCCTGAGCGATCGCCTCGCCGCGGCGTATGGTCAGCACGCGCCCTTCGCGCGAATCGTTGGTGAGCTTTAGGTGAATATGCCCTTCGTTATCCGCCCCGAAATAATCGGAATCGATCACGCCCACGGTGTTTGCCAGCTGCAGGCGGTATTTGAAGCCCAAGCTGCTGCGCGGCATGAGCAACAGCACCCAGCCTTCGTCAATGCGGACGCGCACGCCGGTGGGCAGCAATATGGTTTCACTGGGCTGCAAGGTAAAATCGACGGGTGAAAAAAAATCATATCCCGCGGAACCGCCCGTCGCGCGCTTGGGCAGCGGCAGGGCTTCGGGAGCGGGATCGGTCAGACCACTCTTGCGCCAGTCCGCCGCGAGCTGTGCGGCGCTGATGGCGAAAAACTGTGCGATGCGATGCATACTACATCCACCCTTCCCCTCATTTTGCTGGAAATATCATACCAAAGGGTTAAGATAATGTCAAGATGCATATGGCGGCAGAACGGGGTTGGAAACTTCTTTTGCGCCGATTCCACGCACAAAGCAATACATTTCCGATTGAAGAAACGCCCCGTTTATGGTATGATGAGGGTAACATGATTCATATTCGCGCACCTGCGCGCGGTTCCATCAACGAGAGAAACCAAGGAGGCGCGTATGCCAAAGCACAAAGCTCGTTTCCCAAGCAAAGCACGCCTGTTCTCCGCGCTGCGCAACGCGCTCATGCTCACCGTGGCGGGCGTTGTAAACGCCTTTGGGGTGACCATGTTTTTAGCGCCGGTCAAGCTGTACGACAGCGGCATTTCCGGTACTTCTATGCTGATATCGCAGTGCACGCCGCAGTGGCTTTCGCTGTCGCTTATGCTCATACTGCTCAACGTGCCGCTGTTTATGTACGGCTATAAGCGGCAGAGCAGGCGCTTTACCGTATGCTCCATATACACTGTGGCAATCTACTCGCTGACCGCGTGGCTCATTGTGGACGTGCTGCCGGTCAACGTGGATTTCGCCTCGCCGCTGGCGGGTACGGATTTATTGCTGTGCGCGCTGTTCGGGGGAATGATTTCGGGCTTGGGCAGCGGGCTTGCCATCCGCTTCGGCGGGGCGATGGACGGCATTGAGGTCATGGCGGTGATCTTCGCTAAACAGCTGGGCATTTCGGTGGGAATGTTCGTGATGATCTACAATGTGGCGCTCTACGTGCTGTGCGGCATTATATTGCAGAGCTGGATACTGCCGCTCTATTCCATATTGACGTATTACGTCGCGCTCAAAACGGTGGACTTCATAGTAGAAGGTATAGACCGCGACAAGAGCATGATGATTGTGACCAGCAAGCCCAACGAGGTGTGCGCTGCGCTCACGAAGGTGTTTGAATCGGGCATGACGCGCGTGGACGGCATGGGTGGTTATTCCAACACGCCGCGCACGGTGGTTTTCTTTGTGGTGAACCGCTTCCAGATTGTCAAGGCGAAGACGCTTATTCACAATATCGACGCCGGTGCGTTCATTACCATTAGCGAGGTGGCGGACGTATTTCGGGCGAACCAGTAAAAGGGCAGGTGGATGAAGGTATGAATCAGCTCCTGCGCACCCACGCGGATCAAATCGCGTTGGGCGCGATACGCGCGGTACAGCCGGACGCGGCGGTGCGCCGCGCGCTGGAACATATGCCCGCGCAGGGCGATGTGGTATTGGCAGCGGCGGGCAAGGCGGCGTGGAAGATGGCAGCGGTCGCCTGCGACGCGCTGGGAGAGAGAGTAAAGCGCGGCGTGGTGTGCACCAAGCGGGGGCACGTGATGGGAGAGCTTCCGCGCGTGGATTGCTACGAAGGCGGGCATCCCATTCCCGATGAGGGCTCGTTTCAGGGCACGGAGGCGGCGATTCGGCTGGTTTCCAACCTGACTAAAGACGATACGGTGCTGTTTTTGCTGTCGGGCGGCGGCAGCGCGCTGTTTGAAAAGCCGCTGATTTCGCCCGAGGAGCTGCAGGACATTACGGGTCAGCTGCTCGCCTGCGGGGCGGACATTGTGGAAATCAACACGCTGCGCAAGCGCTTTTCACAGGTGAAGGGCGGGCGCTTCGCCCAGCTCTGCCAGCCCGCGCGGGTGTTCTCCATTGTGCTTTCGGATATTATCGGCGATCCGCTGGACATGATCGCTTCGGGTCCCGCGTATCCGGACGCTTCCACCGCGCAGGACGCGCTTAGGGTGGCGGAAAAGTACGCGCTGCGCCTTTCCGATCAGGCGCGTGAATTGCTGAACGTGGAAACCCCGAAGTCGCTCGCCAACGTGTATACGCAGGTGACGGGCAGCGTGCGCGAGCTCTGCCGCGCGGCGATGGCGGAGTGTACGCGTTTGGGGTACGAGCCTATGCTGCTGACCGACAGGATGACCTGCGAGGCGCGGCACGCGGGAGACTTTATGGGGGCGATGCTGCGCACGCACGCGGACGCGAAGAAAAACATGGCGTTTGTGGCGGGCGGAGAAACGGTGGTGCGCCTGCTGGGCGACGGCTTGGGCGGAAGAAATCAGGAGCTCGCGCTCGCGGCGGCGAAGCCGCTGGCCGGGCTTAAAAACGCGGCGCTGTTTTCGCTGGGCAGCGACGGCACGGACGGTCCTACGGACGCGGCGGGCGGTTATGTGGACGGCGATACCGCGGGA
Source organism: Clostridia bacterium (assembly GCA_017460585.1). GTDB lineage: Bacteria > Bacillota > Clostridia > Christensenellales > Aristaeellaceae > Faecivicinus. The sequence goes on along the minus strand of JAFUAR010000336.1, from coordinate 135 downwards.
ACGCTGCATGAGCGGGGCATAGAAATGGACGAGGTGCTTGCGCGCAACGACGCGTACCACGCTCTTCAAGCCTGTGGCGGGCTGATTCAAACGGGTCCCACCGGCACCAATGTAAACGACGTGACCGTGGGATTG
>JAFUAR010000335.1 GCA_017460585.1 Clostridia bacterium | reverse complement strand
GAGAGTTACGCGAAGAAACCGGTATTCAGGCGGAGCAATGGACTAAACTGAACGATTTATATACCACAGTTGGTTTCTGCGATGAGTGTATCTCCATCTATTTGGCTACAGGACTTACGAGAGGTTCGCAGCATTTAGATCCGGATGAATTTTTGAATGTCGTGCGTATTCCTTTTGCCGAAGCACTTCGAATGGCGGAAAAAAAATGATTCACGATTCTAAAACGGTAATTGGACTTTTACTGGCTGAAAAGTACTTGATCGAGGAGAATAAGTAGAATGATCGAATTGATCGGTGCGCACTATATGCCTGCCATAGAAACGGATCGCCTTACTTTGCGCCGTCTAACGATGCGCGATGCGCGGGATATTTTTGAGTATAGCCGTGACGCAGATGTCGCTCGTCATGTATTGTGGGATGCCCATACGAGTTTGAGCGATGCAAAAGGGTACATTCGCTATATGCTGCGTCGCTACCATTCGTTTGATCCTGCAAGCTGGGGCATAGAATGGCGTGAAACGGGGAAAATCATAGGTACTATTGGATTCATGTGGATTCAATTTGAGCATTCAGTAGCAGAAGTAGGTTATTCGCTTGCGAAGAACTACTGGAATCGAGGCATCATGACCGAAGCACTCGATGCAGTGCTGCACCATGCTTTTTACGATCTTAGGCTGAACAGAATTGAGGCGCTGCATGAAGTAGAAAATCCCGCATCTGGCGCGGTTATGCGAAAATGCGGGATGAAGTATGAAGGATGTATGCGTCAGAAATTATATAACAAGGGACGCTATGTGGATGTAAATCTGTATGCCATTTTGAGGGAAGAGTTTTCCTCTCAAATCTGAGCGGAACATTCGTATAATACGGTGTCGCCGGTTTCGCTAATCTCGTCCAATATATCTTCCGCGTCGTCTGCATCTGCCGCGACGCGGATCATCGCTTTGGGAATGCCCGCTGCAGCCATACCTCTGACCAAAGGCTTTAATTTCTTTTTGTCGCCAATCAGAATCACGTTATCAACGCAGTCCTTCATTTGCGTACCGAACGCATAGTTGATTTCTTCTTCCTTATCGTCTGATGCCGGCAAACCGGGCGTAATCATAATTCTCCGACCGGGGAATTCGGCAAGCACGCTCAATGCCTCCGCTGCCCCGAGGGGCGATTCATTTTGCGTATCATCAATAATGGTTTTATCGCCCGGAATTAATTGCAGTTTTTTCTCAAACGGCTGTAGATGAGAAATACCATTGGCAATTTCAGACATAGTCATTCCCAAAGTATAGGCGACTGCACCAGACAAGGCGATATTCTGGGCATTATACCGACCAAGCAACCGCGTTGCGCAGCGTACTCGTTCTCCACTGGCGTGCGTCAGCCAAAAGGACATCCCATCTGGATTCATGGTGAGCTCGGTAACTGTCATAGTGCAATCGCCCATGGGATCGACCGCGGCATTGTACTTCTCTTTGGTACACATACCATACAAACGATCGGTATATCCAGAATCCGACGCAAAAAAAGCAATTCCATCCTCCGGAAGCCCTTGAATCAATTCATATTTGCCTTCGGCAATATTTGCCATGGAACCATATGTATCCAGGTGCTGCGGACCAATGGAGGTAATGATGCCTATTTTGGGTCCCACAAGGCGGGTAAGGTATCGAATATCCCCAATGTGTTGTCCGCCCATTTCAGCAATAAATACCTGATGATGATCCTCCAGCGAATCGTTGACTACGCGAGAAATACCCATGGCAGTATTAAAGCTGGCAGGCGTAGCGAGTACATCGTACTTTTCTGAGAGAATACCAGCCAGTATGAACTTAGTGAGTGTTTTACCGTAACTACCGGTAATCGCGATTTTAATTAGATCTTTTCTGGAAAGCAGTTTTCTTCTAGCCTCGTGATAAAATCCAGCGTTGATTCGCTCTTCTATTGGATCCATGATACGCCCTGCGAGCCAAACTGCAAATGGTACTACGGCATATACAAGATAAGCTGGAATGGAAAATATACGAAGTATCAGCGACGCTAGAATGTACAACCCGATTAATACGCTAAACAAACGCTTTGTTCGCATGGTTAGCACTAGAGGCTTCTTCATTGGCATGTGCAAATCTTGCCATATAAAAAAAACAGTGACTGCAATAAAGCTAACTAGCGTCATGAATAAAGATATGTTATTTCGCACTGTTTCTATAGGCAAAAATAGTGAAAGCAGCATAGGCAGGTAGCCCCGCAACAGGCTGAATAAAAATCCTACAAGAACAAACGTGCGCAAGCAATGTTCCCGCTGCTTGTAAAGCCATTGTCGATAATTCGGGAGCTGGTAACGTGCGCATTGAAACACATGAATGGGGTGTGCGGCACCCACTGTACACATGGCGATTACGAAGAGCCATTCAATTACCTGAAACAGCTTTCACACCTCCTTTGCGGAACATTCCTATTCGGTCACTCGCGTACCAGCATTGGATCGTTATCTGGGTTCCCCTCCGGAAGCTGTTCCAGAGCCATGATCAAAGCATCCTCTTGATTCTCATAATATCGCTTGCGATACCCTACGTCAATGAATCCGAGACTGTGATAAAGCGATTGTGCCACAGTGTTTGTTCTGCGTACTTCCAGAGTCATCCATGTCATGCCACTGTCAGCTGCCAGCTGAATCAGCGCTTCCGTGACCATTCTGCCGTAACCCTTCCCACGATATTGGGGGTGTACGGCAATATTGGTGATGTGCGCTTCATTTAATACAAACCACATACCCGCATAGGCAATGGCAACGCCGTTTTCGCGAACGACGACATAACGTGCGCATTCGTTTTCGGTAACTTCATGATAGAACGACTTTCTCGACCAAGGGGTACGAAAACACATCGTTTCAATGGCGTGAACGGCGTCCACATCCTCTACGGTCATGAGTCCTATGGTAATTTCATTCATTGCAGTGTCTCCCGCTGAACTCGGGCATTGCGCTCACGTTCTGCCTGTGGTTTACGCAAGTAAAGGGGGAAGAGCGTTTTACCTGTCGTCTGCATATCTAATTTATTTTCTGCCAAGGCGCATACTGCTTCGGCATGAATATCTCGCAAGTTGGAGGGAGCGAATATTGCTCGCTCGCCTATCAGTTGCACGATGGATGCTCGAAATGTATCCAGACCGTCTCCACAGAAGGCAATCTTCCGATCGAAAGGAAGTTGCGCCAGAAAGGTCTCTATGTCGATTGCTTGATCTTCGGCAATTCGTACGGGGAATCCAGTCGACATATCGAACTGTGCACAGTATACTTGATTCCTTCTCGCATCCAATATTGGGGCGACGATTCCTGCAAAGCCATACAGGTTCATTGCAAGGGCTTCCAGAGAATCTATAGCGACACAAGGAATATCGTTTGCGTGCGCAAGCCCCTTAGCGGCACATACGCCAATGCGCACTCCGGTAAACGAACCGGGACCTACCGTTACGCCAATCAAATCCAAGCTGTTTGGAGTGAGTCCAGATGCTTCGAGCGCGCTATCGATGGCGGGCATGATGGCTTCCGAATGCGTTTTTCCATGCAAGAGTTGTATAGAGTGTACGATTCGACCATCGATTTGCACCGCGCAAGCGGCGACTGGACCCGAAGTATCTATGCCGAGTATGTTCAAGTATTTTCCCTCCAACGATTAAGCATATCTGGCTGAAAGCGCGATATTCCGTTATTTACAAAATCAATCATGCGAGTGCTTGTATCCTCGTCTACACACATTGTTACATTTAAGCAAGGATAGGGATTGATATCCGCCATTTCGGGCCACTCGATGATCGCAATACCATCTGAACCGATGTATTCGTCCAGTCCAGCTTCATACAACTCATCAGGATCGCTCAATCGGTATAAATCGAAGTGATACAATGGAACGCGCTCGCAATATGGAATCATCAATGTAAAGGTCGGGCTGGGCATATTTCCGGTTACACCGAGACTCTTTCCAATTCCACGCGCAAATACTGATTTGCCAGTACCAAGATCACCGCGAAGGAGTACCGTGTCGCCTATAGAAAGCATTTCCCCAATTGCGTGCGCAAGCTTTAGGGTGTCCGATTCAGAATGAGTAACGCAACGTATTATCTGAGACACACAGCACCCTCCGGACGAATCGAAAGCACTGTCACGGCATTTGTGCCAAATACGGCGTTCATGCGCTCACGGTATTCCGGCAGCAATTCGAACGGAACAAACGCCAGAATCGTTCCGGCAAAGCCGCCTCCGTGAATGCGCCATGCACCCTTACCGGAAAGCATACGACGACTCATTTCAAGCGCTAAAGGCATCTCCTGATTATCGCTTGCCGCGACATAGAGATTTTGGAGAAGTTTCCAGCTGCTTTCTCCGGAAGCGATCACGATATCGAGGAAGTCATGAATATCATCCCGCTTGAGTGCAGCTACTGCACCCTCCACGCGGCTGGTTTCATCCACAAAATGGAAGGCCCGCAGTAGCGCCCGATCATTGACTTTGCCTTTAAGAGTAGGCAGAGCGTCCATAAGCTCTTGTTTTGAAACCTGCGCTAGTACGTCTTTGCCTAGTGCATTGGCGACAGCTTTCATTTCTGCAGGGATAGCGGCATAATCCGCCGTCAGGTTGCCATGAT
>JAFUAR010000334.1 GCA_017460585.1 Clostridia bacterium | reverse complement strand
AGTAGCGCAATGATCAGCAGAACTGCCATGATCGTGCCGTATGCATTCGGTAATCTTCTGTGCCCTATCCTGTTTGTCACATAATCCCATCCCTTCACATAGAAGCATTATAGTACGAATGCTTTTTCGAATGATTAGTTAGATTTATCTAACCATGTGCTATAATATTAGTTTGGACTAACTCTGTCAAGTTGGCATATGTAAAAATGAATCATTCAACCCGCTTTACATTGCGCCACTTGAGAATCACGCCTCAATCTGTTACAATATCCTCATCAACACATTGTTTTTCCAAAAGAATTAAGGAGATGAAGCTTGCCATGAAATTGGGCGTGGTCGGTCTTCCAAATGTAGGAAAGAGCACCCTGTTCAACGCCATCACCTGTGCCGGCGCGCAGGCGGCGAATTATCCCTTCTGCACAATCGAGCCGAATACCGGCGTGGTCGCCGTGCCGGACGCGCGTCTGGATGTGCTCGCCGAAATGTATCATCCGGAAAAATATACCCCCGCTGTGCTGGAATTTGTGGATATTGCGGGTCTGGTGAAGGGCGCGAGCCATGGCGAAGGTCTGGGCAACAAGTTCCTTTCCCATATTCGCGAGGTGGACGCCATTGTGCACGTGGTGCGCTGTTTTGAAGATGAAAACGTGATCCACGTGGATGGCAGCGTGGATCCCGCGCGCGATATCGATGTAATCAATACCGAACTCGTGCTGGCGGATATTGAAACCGTGACCAAGCGCGCCGAAAAGGCGGCGGCAATGCTAAAAAAAGGCGAAAAGAAATACGCCGTGGAGGCGGAGGCGGGGCAGATTCTGCTCAAGCACCTGAACGAGGGCAAACCGGCGCGCACCGCGCCGTTGGATGAGGACCAGCTCGCGGCGGCGAAGGATTGGTTCTTACTCACCATGAAAAAGGTAATCTACGCCGCGAATATCGGAGAAGAGGATCTCGGCAAGCCCGAGGAAGCGCTGCCGCTGGTGCAGCCGGTGCGCGAAATCGCACAGGCGGAGGGGGCGCAGGTGTTGGTCATTTGCGCTCAGGTGGAAGAGGAAATATCCCAGATGGAGCCCGAAGAGAAGGGAATGTTCCTAGAAGATATGGGCATTGGCGTATCCGGTTTGGATCGACTGGTCACGCTGGGGTATAGTTTGCTGGGGCTGATCAGCTACCTGACCGCAGGACCTAAGGAGGTCCGCGCGTGGACCATAGAGCAGGGCACCAAGGCGCCGCAGGCGGCGGGAAAGATTCATTCGGATTTTGAGCGAGGCTTCATTCGCGCGGAAATCGTGCCCTATGATGATCTGGTGCGCGAAGGCTCTATCGCGGCGTGCAAGGAAAAGGGATTGGTGCGCTCCGAGGGCAAGGATTACGTGATGAAGGACGGCGACGTTACGCTGTTCCGCTTCAACGTATAGCGCAGTGAACGCGGTTATATTATGCGTGGGAAAGCTCAAGGAGCGGTGGCAGATGGAAGGCTGCGCGGAATATCTCAAACGGCTCTCGCGCTATGGAAAGTATGAAATTATCGCTGTAGACGATGTGCGCGACCCGCAGAAGCCTTCTTTGGCGCTCATTCGGCAGGGTATGGAGAAAGAAGGGCAGGCGTTGCTCAAGCATATCCGACCGGATGATCGCGTGGTATGCCTGTGTATTCAGGCGCCCGCGCCCGATTCCGAGCAGCTCGCGCAGTGGACCGGCGCGTGGAGTATGGATGGACACAGGGTGGTGTTCGTCATCGGCGGCTCGAACGGTTTGAGCGACGAAGTACTCCGACGGGCGGATCATCGCCTGTCGTTTTCCAACCTCACCTATCCGCACGGACTTATGCGCGTGATATTATTGGAGCAGTTGTACCGCGCGGAGCGAATCCGCTCGGGGGAGAAGTATCATAAATAACGTTGACAGGAATGATTGGGAGGGGGATTCATATGGCGAAACCAACGCTGGTCATTATGGCGGCGGGATTGGGCAGCCGGTTCGGCGGCTGTAAACAGATTACACCCGTGGACGATGCGGGGCATATCATCATCGATTATTCCATTTACGATGCGGTGCGCGCCGGTTTCGGCAAGGTTGTGCTCATTATCAAGCCTGAAATGGAGAAGGATTTCAGAGAGGTGATTGGCGATCGAATCGCGCCGTTCGTGCCGCTGGAATACGCTTATCAGACGCTGGATCAGCTTCCGGAGGGCTTTACGGTGCCGGAGGGGCGCACCAAGCCGTGGGGTACGGCGCACGCGATCTATTGCGCGACGGAGCATATCGACGGACCCTTTGCCGCCATAAACGCCGATGATTTCTATGGCTTTGACGGTTTCCGAGCGGCGGCGGAATTTTTAAGCGAGGCGCATACCGCCGGCGAACACGCCATGGTGGCGTACAACGTGGAAAATACCCTCACCGAGAACGGCTCCGTTTCGCGCGGCGTTTGCTCGGTGGAGGATGGAAAGCTCACCGGCATTATCGAGCGCACAAAATCGTGCCGCGCCCGGGCGGAGCCGCGTTTATCGAAGAGGATGGAGAGACCTTCCTGCCCGCCGGAACGCCCGTATCCATGAATCTGTGGGCTTTCCAGCACAGTATGCTGAAGGAAATTGGCGCGCGCTTCGGCGCATACCTCAACGAGCACCTGCCGGTCAATCCGCTCAAGTGCGAATACTTCCTGCCGCTCATTCCCAATGCGCTCATACAGGAAGGCACGGGCAGCGTGCGCGTGCTGCGCACCGATGCGAAGTGGTTCGGCGTGACCTATCACGATGATCTCGCCAAGGTGCAAGAAGCCTTGCGGGCTATGAAGGAGCAGGGCGAATATCCGGATCAATTGTGGAAATAAAGCGTATCGCCGCTCTTCCCGTAAATGGGAAGGGCGGCGATGCCTTATATTTTTGTTACGCCATCTTCACACGGCTGCGTTTGTGCGTAAAGCGCAGCATTGGCGTGGACACGGTGCGGTTGAAGAAGTCGACCAGCGGTCCCATGCACAGTGCGGTAACAATGGTGCCGATGCCCGGCATGAGTCCACACAGCGCGCCGATTCCCACGCATACCAAATCGGTCGCAATGCGGCAAAGGCGAAATGGGAAGCTGTGCTTTTTCGAAATGGATACGGCGAGCGCATCGTACACGGAAACGCCAAAATCCGCCGTCATATACAGCGAAGCGCCAAAGCAGCAAATCACGAGTCCCACGCACAGCAGCGCAATGCGCATAGAGAGCGCGGGCGCGGGAAACAGCAGCTTCATCACGGTTTCACTCGCGTCTACAATGTATCCCGCGAGCAACAAATTGATCAACGTCGCCAGCCCCATGGTGCGCCTGTCATACCACAGGTCGAACCCCATGAACAATAAACTGATCGCGGACCAAAACAAGCCGTAGGAGAGCTGCGGAAAGAACTTCTCCCATATGCCCATGGAAAAGCACTGGAATGGGTCTACGCCAAAGCCGGAGTGGCGAAACATACCAATCGCCATGGAGCAGAAGAAAACGCCGAATACGCTCATTGCCAACCGACGCGCGAACTTTTCCGGAAAGTGCATCGCACTGCGCCTCCATCGTTTGCAAGAAATTGCTCTTATTTAAGCCTCGCAAATCATAGCAAAACGCAGTTTAATATTCAAGCGTACAACGCGTAAAATGCGCGTTGCGGCGCTATTTTGGTTACTGTTCAGCCTACGGCTGACCAGTAAGTGGACGGGGGGACACGTCCCCGCCCGCGGCGCGGCGCTCGAATTTTCAATTCGGCGGTGCCCCGCTCGATTCTTTGAATCGACCGGGGCAGTCGGCAAAGCCGACCGCAAAACCCTTGGTTTTGCGCCTTCGCCCGCGGTTTTGACTGAAAGTCAAAACTTGAAAACCCTTTCGGGTTTTCAACCTTGCCACCCCCTCAGGTTTTGCTGAAACCGCTACGCGATTTCCGGGCGCAAAACCTGCAAGGAAGCGGACACTTGGTCCGCGTCCTCGCGGCGTACACGCCGCCGCTGCGGATTGAATGTCGGGGGTTGCGACCCCCGACACCCCTATGGGTGAATGGTAACCTATTATGCGTTCACCCGACGAATCGCCAGCTCCGCGAAGAACTTCGCCGCGGGCTGCAGCGCCGCGGGATCCACGGTGAATTTGGGGTGATGGCTGGCGTACGCTCCGCCGGTTCCTACGCGAATGAATACTCCGGGGCAGTATTGCAGGTATTCGCTGAAATCCTCGCCGCCCATGGTGTTTTCCTGTCGCTCCGCCTGAAAGCCCATTTCCAGCGCGAGCGCGCGGGCTTCGGCACAGAGGGAAGGGTCGTTGATGACTGCGGGCGAACCCTCGTGCCATTCAAACTCCGCCGTGCAGCCGTGTGCCTCGGCAACGCCGTTCGCTATGCGCCGCAGCGAAGCCTCGATGTGCGCGCGATCTTCAGAGTTTAACGTGCGAACAGTGCCTTCCGCAATGGCGCATTCGGGAATTACGTTCCACGTATTGCCCGCTTCTACGTGCGTAATGGAGACCAATGCCGGAGAAAACGGATCCAGCGTACGGCTAACGATGGTCTGGGTCGATTGAATCAGCGCGCCCAGCGCCACAATGGGATCTATGCCGTGGTGGGGCTCCGCGCCGTGCGCGCCTTTGCCCAGCAGGCGTATGACAAAGCGATCCGGAGCCGCCATTACGGGTCCTTCCTTAATGCCGAGCGTACCTACAGGAAACCATGGGTAGCTGTGTATGCCGTAGAACTCGCGTACATTCTGCAATAGACCGGTGGCGAGCACGCGCTTTGCCCCGTTGGCGATCTCCTCGGCGGGCTGGAATACGATCTTCACCAAACCGTGGATTTCGCTTTCACGCGCCTTTAGCAGAAGCGCGGTTTGCAGCATACAGCTGGTGTGGAAATCATGCCCGCAGGCGTGCATTTTGCCCGCGTGCAACGAAGCGTAGGGGAGATTGCTCTCCTCCTGAATGGGCAGCGCGTCCATATCGCAGCGCAGTCCGATTACTCGGTCGGTTTCTCCTTTGCCCACCTGCGCGATGACGCCGGTTTCCAGCCCTGAACTTAGCACGGTTACGCCGTGCGCGTTTAGTACCTCCAGTACCTTCGCGGTGGTTCTGCGTTCCTCAAACCCGAGCTCGGGGTGGGCGTGAATATCCTCGAAGAAGGCAATGAGCTCACGCTCAGTCATGTGCGGTCACCTCTTTATTTTGGTCGGTGCGCCAGATCAGCAAATTTTCCCGAATGGGGAACGCGCCCATGGCGTAATCCGCCGTATCGGTGCGGTTCAATTGATCGGGGTGCACGGCGCGGTTCATCCGCTTGGGTTCTCCGGCGACACAGCGCCAAGGATCCTTCGTCTCCCCGGGAATCTCATCGTATGGGTCGAATAGTCCAATTTCACCGCTGGGCAATATCTGGGTGAGTAACACATAGTGCCCGTATCCGCCCGCGTAACAGCGCATTACCGCGCAGCCGCCCGCCGCCACGCATACCCAAGTGCGCGAACCGGGAGCGATGAGGGTTTCCTCCAATTCCAGAAATTCCGCATGAATGGGGAACTGGAAGCCCTTGCCGTAGGCGTTGAGCCAGTCCGCCATGTAGCGCATGGACGCTTTCGAAGTGCCGTGCCGACCGAGCCTTCCATCGTCGTCGAAGGTATCGTTGCCCATAAACCAAATGTGCTTGAGTATTTTGGGCGGAATTTCCTCCCGCTCGTACAAAAAGCGCATGGCGTTGGTCAGCGTGGTCGGTCCGCAGTCGAACTCGGAAGACTGGGAAATCAGGTCGTTTTTCATAGTTTATCCCCTCCCTCAACTAGGAACTTTTTTATTGTAAATTGCGCGGATCCAATGCGTCGCGCAGCGCGTCGCCCACAAAGTTGATGCAAACCACCAGCAAAATAATCACGGTACCTGCGGGCACCCACAGCCACGGCTTACCCGTGAGCACGGAGAGCGATTCCGCGCCGTTTAATATATTGCCCAGCGAAGGCGTAGGCGGCTGTATGCCCATACCCAAAAATGAGAGCGCAGCCTCATCCAATATGGAAAGCGCGAATACGCTGGTGGCGTATACCAGCACCGGCGCTATGGTATTGGGCAGTATTTCGGAAAACAGTATCCACGCGCCGGGCATACCTGCGGTTACGCCGCTTTTGACAAAGTTGGTCTCGCGCAGGCTGAGCACATTGCCGCGCACCAATCGCGCGACCCCAGGCCAGTCCACAAATCCGAGTATGAGCACAATGGAGGTCATACCGGGTTCGAATATCGCGGCGGCAACCAGCACCAGCAATATGTAGGGAAACGACATGACCATGTCCGTAAAGCTCATGATGGTGCGATCTACCCATCCGCCGAACCATCCGCTCAGCAGCCCCAGCGCAACGCCGATCGCGGTGGAAATGATCGTTGCCCAGAAACCTACGGTCAAACTCACCCGCATGGCGTACAGCACGCGGCTGTACATATCGCGACCGATCTTATCCGTGCCAAGCCAGTGTTCGCGGCTCGGCGGCTGCGAGAAGGTACCCGCGGGTTTGGTGGGAGAATACGGCGCGATGACGGGCGCGAGCAGCGCCATCAGCAGCAGTATTGCCAATATGCCTAAGCATACGGTCGCCACGTGGTGGCGGCGGAAGCGCTGCCACGCGCTTCGCCCGTTGGAATGGTTCATAGCCTCGCCTCCATGTTCAGTGGGCAAAGTATTTTGGAAACCGCTGATTCATCCAGCGGCACATCTGGCGATGCCTTTTGGGTCGTTCGCCAATCGACCACTTTATTGCATCAGCGTTTCCTTAGAATTGTATGGTCGGATCGACCAGCGCGTAAACAATATCTGTGAGCAGGTTGGTGACCAGCACAACCACTGCCGAGAGCAGACATACGCCCATAATCACGGGATAATCGCGGCTCAATACCGCGCTCATGGTGATGAGCCCTAGCCCCGGCCATGAGAAGATCTGTTCCACAATGACTGCGCCGCCAAACAGCACGGGAATCTGCATACCCACTACGGTTACGATTGGGAGCAGAGCGTTTCGAAACGCATGGTGGCGTACTACGCGTCCCCAACCGATGCCCTTGGAAACCGCCGTGCGCAGGTAATCCATTTCCAATATTTCCAGTACCGAAGAGCGAATGTAGCGAATATTCGTTCCCGCAACGCCCACCGCCAATACGATAGACGGCATGACCAAGTGGCGCGCCACATCGGCAAAGCCGCCGCCCACGCCGCCGGTCGTCATGCCGGAGGAGGGCAGCCAGCCCAGCACTACGGTAAATACGTAAATGAGAATCAGCGCCAGAAAGAATCCGGGAACGCTGGATAGTATGAACGAGGCGGAAACCACGGCGTAATCGCGCTTCTGGTAGCGGTGAATCGCTGAATACACTCCGGCGGGTATCGCGATTAGGAAGCCCAGCAGGCTGGAAACGCCCATCAACAGAAGCGTAGGACCAATGTGGCTGCCGATCATTTCGGTAACGGGCTGGTAGCTCTTATAGGAAAAACCCAAATTTCCACGCAGTACCTGCCCCAACCAGTTGAGGTATTGACGCCATACGGGCGCGTCCAGCCCCCAGCGCGAAGCGCGCAGGGCGATCGCCTGTTCCGTCATGCGGGGACCGGTGAGCATATCCAGCGGGCTTCCGGCAACGGACATAATCGCGTAATCAATAATGGTAATGCCAAGGAGCACGGGAACGAGCCGAAGCAGCTTTTTGAGTATGTATTTGCCCATGTCAACGCTCCTCCCATGCCCGCGCGCACGCGGCGCAGTGTCCCGCTTCGCCCGCGAGGGGCTTCAAGCCATCCGTAAACGCGAGGCATTCCTCCCGTGCGATGGGGCAGCGCGGATACAAACAGCATGCGCCCGTGGGAGCGACCTCGGAAACCTCTCCGGTCAAAGCCGAACGCCTTCTGCCGCGCTGCCGGTCGTCCGGAATGGGCGCTGCGTCGAGCAGCGCTTTGGTGTAAGGGTGCGCGGGGTGTTCGAATACCTGATCTGAGGTGCCCGTTTCCACTATGCGCCCCAGATACATTACCGCGATGCGATGGCTCACGTAGTGCACCGCGCCAAGCCCATGCCCTATGAATATGCAGGTCAGGTTCAGCCGCGCCTGCAATTCGCGAATCAGGTTGAGAATTTGCGCCTGTATGGATACGTCCAGCGCGGATACAGGCTCGTCCAGCACCACCAGCTCAGGTTCCAGCGAAAGCGCCTTGGCAATGCATACGCGCTGCCGCTGTCCGCCGGAGAGCTCGTGCGGGTAGCGCTGCGCCATACCTTGCGAGAGCCCCACCATATCCAATAGTTCGCTTACGCGGCGTTTTGCTTCGCCGCCGCGCGCCACGCCATGGTAGCGCATGGGCTGAGCGATAATGTCCATAATCGTTTTGCGCGGATTAAGGGAAGAAGCGCTATCCTGAAACACCATTTGGAATTTGGGGCGAAGCTTGCGAAGCGCTGCCGGTCGCATATCGTCAACACGCTGACCGTTGAACCATATTTCACCGGTCGTAGGCTTCTCTATGCCCATAATCAGTCGGGCGACGGTGGATTTGCCGCAGCCGCTTTCTCCCACAATGCCAAAGGTTTCGCCGCGGGCGATTTGCAGCGATATGCCGCCAACCGCTTCGAACGTTTTGTTGGAAAGCGCGCCGCCGCCCGCTACGCGGAATCGTTTGGATACGGAGCGGGTTTCGATCATCCATTCACCGTTCACGTTTGCTCGCCTCCCCTCGCTCGCGCGTCCGCCCAGACGCAGCGCGAAACATGTCCTTCCTCCACGGTGCGGAACGACGGGTCGTTCTTTTGCGGGCAGAGATTTGCGTATGCGCAGCGCGGCGCAAAGCGGCAGCCGCTCATTTGATCGTATCGCTCCGGTACGCTGCCCGGAATAGAAGCCAGCACTCGGCTGCGTTCGTCGTGAATGCCGGGCACAGACTGAATCAGCGCGCGCGTATAGGCATGGGCGGGATGGCGCAATATCTGTCCCACGCTGCCGGACTCCACGCACTGCCCCGCGTACATGACCATTACCCTGTCGGCGAGCTCCGCGACCACGCCGATATCGTGCGTAATGAGCAGTATCGCCATGCCGGTTTCCCGATTGAGCGATTGCAGCAGCTCCATCATTTGGAGCTGTATGGTTACATCCAGCGCGGTGGTGGGTTCGTCGGCAATCAAAAGCCTCGGCTTGCAGGAGAGCGCCATGGCGATCATGGCGTGTTGGCGCATACCGCCGGAGAGCATGAAGGGATATTTGCGCATCACCTGCGCGGCGTCCCGAATGCCTACGCGGGATAACAACGCCTCGCCCTGCGCCCACGCCTCCGCTCGGGGAATGCCCAAATGGCGGCGCATTCCCTCGATCATCTGGCTTCCGATGGTCAATACAGGGTTGAGCGAACCCATCACATCCTGAAAGATCATGGATATATCGTTGCCGCGCACTTGGTCGAGCTCTGCGGGCGACATGGCGCACAGATCTCGCCCATCCAGCAGAATGTGCCCCGCCGATATGCGCCCTTGGCGCGGCAGCAGCCCCAGTATCGAAAGCGCGGTCACGGATTTTCCGCAGCCGCTTTCACCCACGAGACTGAGTATTTCTCCCTCGCGAATGTTTAAATCCAGCCCGCTGAGCGCCTGAAAGGCGTTTTTTCCACGCCCAAAGGAGATTTGCAGCCCGTCAATGGCAAAGAACGCGCCCATACCATTCCCCCTGTAAAACCGCCGAAAGGCGGCGGGCTCGGTATTCGCCGATCCGCCGCCCGTGTGTTTGGAAAATAAGTTGATTCGGTTACTGAACGTCCCAGTTCTGTACGTCTACAAACGTGCCGAATACATTGGGAGTTACGCCGGTCAAGCGGTCGTTCACCGCTCCCAGCGTGGCGATGACCCAGCCGGAAATCATGGCGACATCCTGCTGCATGGCGCGGTCGACAATCAGGTACTGTTCGGTGATCGCGTCCACGTCGGTCAATTCCTGACTCAGGCTCAGCGCTTCGTTGGTCTCATCGGTGGCGTAGCCCGTCCAGCTGCCTTCGCCGCCCAGCAGCCACGCTACATCCGTGTAGGGATCGACGGGCGCGTAGGTGTATTCCACGCTCATAATATCGTGCTCGCCGTTGTTGGCAATATCCATCAGGTTCGCGAGGCTTACGGTGCGAATGTCGATGTGCAGACCGATTTCCTCCAGTACCGCCGCGAAGTACTCGACCGCCAGCCCCCAAGTGCTCTCGGAGGAATTGACGTACCATACCAGATCGGTATTCGCGCCGTCGGCTTTGGCTTCCTCAACCAGCGCAGCCGCCTTCTCAATGTCATATTCCGTTACGCCCAGCTCGTCGCTGAAGTAGGGCGAGGCGGATACCAGAAAACCATCCACCAATTCGCCGTTGCCGTTCAAAAGCGCGTCAAACATACTCTGGCGGTCAATGCTGTACAGGATCGCCTGACGGATGCGTACATCGGGCACGTTTGCGGTGTTGATGAATATGGATTCGTTGGTAATGGGGGTACCGACTACGGCGGTTACACCCTCCAGCGCCTCCACCGCTTCATAGTCCTCTACCGGAATGGAACCCATGGTTTGCTGAATCAGGTCAATTTCGCCCGAGCGCAGACCCGCCAGTAGCGCGGAGCTCTCCAGTATGTTGATGTTGAGGTACTGAATCTTCGGCGCGCCAAGGAAGTACGCGTCGTTGGCGGTGAAACGAACGTAGTGCTCCAAATCAAAATCGCTGATGAAGTAGGGACCGGAGATCACATCGGGATGGTTGAACCAATCGTCGGTCAGCAGCTCGGCGCGGGGCGTATCGACCAGCACTTGCTTGGGAATGGGCAGCAGATAGCGACCGAAATTGTTTTCAAAGGT
>JAFUAR010000333.1 GCA_017460585.1 Clostridia bacterium | reverse complement strand
TTCATATCCACCAATATGGAACGGTTTCCGTTCCACCAATCCATGCATAAAAGACCGCTTTCTCCCGGCTTCAACTTTTCCGCCTTCTCGGTAAGCAACGTGTGCATATCCAATTTGCGTTCGTTGGCTTCACTGTAAAACGACTGCGGCAAACCATTTTGAATATACCAGCGCAGTGCGTCGCCCACACAACTCTGCCCCGCTTCGTAACCATACGCGCCGGGAAACACTCCATCTTCCACTACGCCGGATATACCGGGAACCATGTGTTCGTCCTCGCCCGACATAATGTGGCAAGTCGACGTGCCGATAATCATGAGCAGACTTCCGGGTTCCGCCGTGCCGATGGCGGGCATGGATACGTGCGCGTCGATATTGGCGACGGCAACCGGCGTTCCTTCATTCAAACCGAGCAGATGCGCCATCTCTGGTGTAAGACCGCCCGCCAACGCGCCCATTGGGTAAAGCTCTCCGCGCAGCTGCCGCTGGGGCAGCCGCGCAAGTCGCGGATGCATTGCCCTCAGGAATTCACCGTCCGGCCAATCGCCGGCGTAAAACGCCTTATACCCCGCCATCGCCTTGGAACGACGAACGTTGCCGGTTAGCTGCGCCACAACCCAATCGCCCACTTCTATGAAGCGGTCCGCCGCATCGAATACTTCCGGCGCTTCTTCGGCAATCTGCCAGAGCTTTGGAAGCATCCACTCAGAGGAGACGCGCCCTCCATATCTCGCCAGACGCTCCGGCATCATTGTTCGCGCCGACTCAGTCATTCGCTCCGCGTATGCAGAAGCGCCATGGTGTTTCCAGAGCATCATCCACGCAAAAGGACAATCGGCAAATTCATCCTTCTTACACAGTGGAACGCCAGCCTCATCCACCGGAAGCATAGTGCATGAGGTCGCATCTAACCCCAACCCAACAATATTTTCGGGCAAAAGACCCGATTGACGCATCGCTTCGCGCACCGTGCCGATCATACTATCAATATAATCCTGCGGATCCTCCAGCGCCCAATCCGGTTTCAATACAACGCCCTGTGGAAGCGCGCGATCCAGCACACCGTGGGCATAATCCAACGCAGCAGAACCAAGCTCTCTACCTGTACCAATCTCGGCGACCACAGCGCGCGCGGAAAGCGTGCCAAAATCTATGCCGATCGCAGCTTTTGCCATCTGTCGCGCCTCCTAATCGTCCTGTTCCGCCACTCGCGCCACGATCTGGGCGAATTCCTCCGTCCATCCCAAATCCCACAGCATGGAGCTGGTCAGGTATTTATCGCGAATATCGCGCGAACCTAGGAAAGCGTCCACCGTATCCTGTATGGAAATGCCCAAATCCGATGGATGCATGGGCATACCCGTGCTTGCCATAGTTTCCCGCAGCGCATTATAATTTGGCAGTTCTTCATCTATAATGGTCAATATCTCGTTCCAATGCGCAATCAGCGCATTCAGGCGCGCTGCGTGCTTTTGGGGATCGTTTTTATGAGCCTTCTGCTCTATAGCGAGCACCTCCGGCGCAGTCTTTCCAAAAATGCGACGAATCTGCTCCTCCCAGCGCTGGGAAGAGAATGCCCGTATCGCCGCCTCCGCCAAAGCCTTATCGGACTTACGCTTTCGAATTTCACGATACAGCTTCATTACCAAATTCGTACCCACACCCACTTGAATACCGTGCAAATCGTAAGGTTTTCCGCGTTCAAGCGCCATCATTTCCCACATATGGGAAAAATAGTGCTCGAGTCCCGAGGCAGGACGGGAAATTTCCGCGTATGCCATGGCAATTCCCGCCAACACCAGCCCTTCGCCGATTGCCTGAATCGCGTCCGGATCACGCTTCGCGATGCCTGAAGATGCATTTACGATGCGCC
>JAFUAR010000332.1 GCA_017460585.1 Clostridia bacterium | reverse complement strand
GAATAGCGACGAATCAGTAGAAGAACCTGAATATGTGGATCTAATCAATAATCAGGACTACGAAATCGTCTATGAAAAGCATGGTTGGCGCTTCGTAAAGGACTTCTTTTCGGAATATTCTGCCCTTGAGGAAGGGAGAGATTATGCTTTGGTGTTCCTTCTCGTCCAAAGCAAGAGCAATCATAGCGCCTTTGCCAACACAGCGCTTGGTATGCTTCTAAACTGTAATCCAAAAGACCCAGACAACAAAAGGTCTTTGGGCTGTAATGTATCGGATTCTACGGATGAACAGAATCATTTTTGGCTCCTAAAACGCAAATAATCCAATGATATGCTTGCCCTGCAAGCCTCAAACTTGCAGGGCAGTTTTATGTATACACCGCAGGGACCTCCTGCGGTGTATTTTTCTGTCTTAGCGTTCTTAGTCATAGTCATAGCCGCAATGCCGGTGTTCCTGCCGCTGTTCGGCATTCCGGCGCTTGACCTCTGCCCCATATTCCGGAGAACATGAACGAATACCCCTTGAACAAATCGTCCGATTTGTGCGAGGAATGCATTTCGCTCTGAGAAGCATAAGAATGCCGCGAACTGACGCATTTTTAGCATTCTATGATCAAACGGCGAGACCGTGAAACGCGACAAGCGTTTAAAAGAAACCTTCCCTTGTTTCTTATGGGCAAAACAAGGGGAAACGGAGCTTTTTTATGGGCGCAGACCCGCGAGAAATGCAGGAAGATCAATGGGTTTTAGAAATTCAGATCAATCCACCAGACTTTGCCGAAAAGATTGATGCGTGGTCGCAGCCACTGGCTTTGAGGGAAACCGACCAATTCTTCCAGCGGCTATGAAACGATCGCAAAACGATCATATCCTCAAACGGAGTATTGAATTTTTCTTCGCTATATTCGGTGCTGTTCTCCCCAATCGCACATGGCGTCTAATATCGGCATGAGCGATTCGCCCTGTTCCGACAGAGAATATTCCACCTTGGGCGGCACCTGAGGATATTCCTTGCGAATGATCAGATCGTCGCTTTCCAGCTCCTTCAAAGTGTCGCTGAGCATTTTATGCGTAATATTGCCCAGCGTTCGCTTGATTTCACTGTAGCGCATCACTTTATATTCCTCCAGCCAGTAGAGGATAATGAGCTTATACTTTCCCGACAGCACCTTCATGGTGTAGCCAAATCCTCGCCCTTCGATCAAAGTTCCTTCCAAATTGCAGCCTCTCATAGCGCCCTCCATGCTCACTTTTTAGATAGTATCTATTAAAAAAGTGCGTTCTTGACCAAATATGAGTTTATGCTAGAATGATAGCAGAAGGCGCGGTGAATGTCAACACCGCCCTCACAAAAGCAATATGGAGGAGTTCCCATGAGCAGAACAACCATTCAGGATTACAATGAGATTATTTCCACCGTGCAGAAGTACATTGACGGCTGCAACGAGGGCAAGAGCGAAATCATGAAGCCCGCCTTTGACGAGGGCGCCGTAATGTACAGCGTGAACGCCGACGGCTCCGTCGCCGCCAAGGGTTCCATTGAAAACCTGTACGCCATAGTAGATCAGGTCGGCGCAGACCACAGCGGCAGCGCGCGCATGGATGTGATCGAGTCCACCCCCACCACCGCCGTTGTTCGCGTAGTGATAGAGAATTGGCACAATCTGTCCTTCATCGACCACCACTCTCTGGTCAAGTTCGAGGACGGCTGGAAGATCGTCGCCAAGGTCTACCACAGCATTTAAGGCATTCGATATGGGAAAGCGCATCATTATACTCAACGGCAGCCCGCGCAAAAGCGGGAATACCTCCGCGCTCACGGCGGCGTTCGCCAAGGGCGCGCGGGAGGTCGGCAACCATGTCACGGAATTCCAGCTCTCGCGCATGAAGATCAACGGCTGCATCGGCTGCTGGCACGGCGGCAAGGATATGGAACATCCCTGCGCGCAGCGGGACGATATGGATCAGATCTATCCCGTTTACAAGGAGGCGGAGGTGGTCGTGTTGGCTTCGCCGCTGTACTACTGGTTCATATCGGGCTTTTTGAAGAACGCTTTTGACCGGCTGTTCGCCATTGCGGAGTGCGATGCGAACTACCGCAATCCAAAGAAACAGAGCGTGCTGATCATGGCCGCCGAAGGCGCGGGGTTTGAGGAGAGCGAGCACTGGTACGACCATTTGGAGCGGCACATCGGCTGGAAGAGCCTTGGCAAGGTGCTTTGCGGCTACGTGACCCAGCCGGGCGACATTGAAGGCAAGCCGGAGCTTGTGCAGGCGTACGAGCTGGGAAAATCCATTCAGTAATTCGGGAGGCGCGTTATGTCATTTTTGGAACTTGCAAGGGAAAGGTACTCCGTTCGCGCTTATTCCGACAAGCCGGTGGAGCAGGAGAAGATTGATTTAATTCTCGAGGCTGCCCAAGTCGCGCCTACCGCGGTCAACTACCAGCCGCAAATGGTCTATGTACTGAAAAGCGAAGCCGCGCTGGCAAAGATCAATCGCCTATGCCGCTGCATTTACGGTGCGCCTCTGGTATTTCTGATTTGCAGCGATGAAAGCAAGACATGGAAGAGCCAGTCGGAGCCCGGATACACCACAGGAGAAATGGATTGCAGCATAGTATGTACGCACATGATGCTGGAGGCTTGGGAGCTTGGGCTGGGCTCCGTATGGGTAAGGCTATTTGATTCGCGCGCGATCGCGGAAGCGTTCAATCTGCCGGCGCACATCCGACCCATTTGCCTGCTGCCCGTGGGCTACGCCGCGGAAGGCAGCATCCCCTACGCCCCATGGCACGATGTATACCGCCCCGTGGAGTCCTTCACAAAGGAACTGTAATGATGAGCGATTTGCGAAATGTCCCCGGCATTGGGGTGAAAAAGGAACAGGAATTGATCGCGTTGGGCTATGATTCGCTGGCAAAGCTGAAAGACGCCGACCCGGACGAGCTGTATATTCAAGCGTGCCTCATGCAAAATGAACAGCTCGACAAGTGCGTGCTGTACGCCTTTCGCTGCGCGGTCGCTTACGCGAAGGATCCCGCGCCCAATCCCGCGCAATACCGCTGGTGGTACTTCTGCGATGATCCACATAAAGCGAAGAACTGAATACCTGCACGACGCCGCCAACAATCTGGCGGCGTTGGTTCGTTTTATTAGATTTCCGCTTCGCTGCGGGAGCACTCCGCCCCGTTGCGGCACGATCGCAAATTTGGAGGGTTGTGCATCGTCACGCATGAGAATAGCGCAGCGGCAAACCAATAGGCGATTTCGTAGATAACGGGTTACATATCGCAAAACGAATGGACTTGCGGTAAAATAGATTGTGGATTATTATATTCGTAAGGACGCATCAGTTGATATAAAAGGGTGATTATATCTATTTGCGATTCAAGGAAAATACGATGGGCTAACAATGAAGCCCCTAGAAAGATAGTGGCAAAGCCAAATCAACGCGTGATCATCAAGATTATGAATGAGGTTATGGAGATGGTCAAGGATGTTTACAAAAAGGAATGTGTGACATTCTTACACAGTATGCTATCATAAGATTACAGGGATAGGGATTGCGACATTGAACTAGAAGTTGTTCAAGCTGATCGAAGCAAAATGCAGATGAACGATGGGCATGGCATT
>JAFUAR010000331.1 GCA_017460585.1 Clostridia bacterium | reverse complement strand
GACATTGCGGTGTCCACGCTTATATCGATAGTGTGTGCCGCCCCACTCAGTAATAAATTGCGTAAGTCCAGAGCTGGTTACACTGTCCGTCACAAAGGTTGCGCCCGGGTGCTCTTCCAGCAAAATAGCGGCAACGAGTGCAATCAGACGGTTTCGATGAATCACGCGACCGTTTTGATCTACAATTGCAGCACGATCGCAATCCGGATCGAACATTACGCCTAAATCAGCTTCGTTTTCCACTACTGCTTGGGATAAAGCGAGAAGTGCATCCGGTCGTTCGGGATTCGGTTCTTGGTCGAAAAAGCAACCGCTTGGTTCTAGGTGAAAACTACCCTCGGTATCCGCGCCAAGTGATTCAAGAAGCTGCTGGTAAAAACCGCCTGCTCCGTTCGCTGCGTCGACCACTACGCGCAATCCCAGCAGCGGTTTGAGCGCATCGTCCTCTAAACGTTTACGTACCATATTCCGCAACGCGTCGGCATAAATATCGAGAAAAGGTATTCGCGTAACCAAACGGTCAGGAACGGCGTTCTGCGAAGCGCGGCGAATCAGTTCGCGAACATCTTCTTCTGTTACGCTTCCATCGCGCAATATCCACTTGAATCCGTTCTGCCGTTCTCCATAGTGGCTGGCAGTCACCATCACCGCTCCGTGCGAAAGGGTAGCTGGAGTAACCGTGGTGATAAACATGGCGGGGGTGGTACACAAGTCGCAATCCAGAACATCGCTGTCGGCGGCGGTTATTCCTCGAATTAAAGCTGACTTGATGCGCAACCCGGATACACGAGAATCTCTTCCAACGGCAATTTTCAATTGATCTGGCGTAGTAAAATACCTTTCCGCCAACCAGTTGGCAAACGCATAGCCGATTCGTTCTGCAAATTCATCGGTGATCAGTTCGGCATCGCAGCGGATGTCCGCGCCACTCATCATATTGTTCCAATGTTTGTGATCTTCTGAATACATAAAAACTCCTTATCATCAATTTGGGGCATCTTCAATGGGTGTCAGCGCGTTAATATAGCTATACATCGGCTGTAGTATGCGATAGCCGGATTCAATTTCCTGCGCAAGTGTGGGCGATTTAATCAAATCAAAATCCTGTATCTGCCGATAAAACCCTATATTTTTTAGTGGATACAATTGTTTAAGCAAAGGTGGTAATTCCTCCGGAATTTGCATTCGTTTATAGGTTTCCGCGCTACATTCAAATCGCCGATTTGCCTGTGCTAGCAGCTGCAATACGCGCTCCGGCTCCTCAACCATACGCTTTCGCAGGGCGTTCATTAGCGATTTATTCTGCAAGTACATTCCCATACCATATCCTGCGCCCTGCGCGGAAATATCGAAATACAACTCCATGTGTCTGGAACGTTCCTCGCCGGGTAGATGGAAAGAAAGCCAGATATAATCGCGATAAGGCGACTTATTGTGAGAAAAACGGGTATCGCGGTTGATACGAGAGACTACGCGATCCGGTCGACGTTCCAGATTGGGATCAATTTCTTCAATGACCTTACTGAGCGATTGTGCGAGTGCGAGACTCGGCGCGCGTACACCGCGCATATACCAATCGTGATTTTCATGGAAGAACGCGGCATTGTTGTTAAAGCCGATCGCCATAAAGAATTCAAATGTTTCATCGCTATATCCTTCAAACATACCGCTTCATCGCCTTTCCGTTCTGTTTCGCATTCTGCGCGCTTTACGTTGCGCATTGCGCCCCGAGCTCGATGTGCGGGGAAGCTTTCCAGTATCACCGTTTGTGAGCTGCTTTCGCGCGGCAGCTTCAACTTTGCGATTGAAGCGCGCTCTGCGGGAAGAAACAATCAGTATAAATGAAAGTATAACCACAACCGATACTGCAATTGCAATGAAAATTGTCATAATTTGTGGGTTGGCAACGCCTGTTGAAGTACCTACAAAGAAGAAGCGTTCTCGCTGAGTGCCTTCAGGCTCTAAGCCGCCTCTGGCGATAGATACATTGATTGGATCGGCATAAGCGGATTGCGTTTCACCTTCTATGCTCTCGTAATCTACGAGGAATTGGAGCGTTCGATCGTCGTCGATCTGTACATCAACTGTACGTGTGGTTGGCGTTCCTGTAGGAATAATGGTAAATTTGCATATTTCCCCATCTGTTTCCTCTGATACGACAACTTTGACAGCGGAAGCTGATCCCGTATTGTTCAGTTCAAATGAAACCGGTATGACGCCTGCTTTGGATATTTCTTCAAACGCAGTATTCGCACGCAGTGAAAGTGATGGTTTACCGCTTTTTGCACTTATTGGCATTTCCACAGTCTCGGTTACTATATCTATTACATCACCGGAAAGCGTAGTGCCCGTTATGCGCCAACGGTACGTCGCATCACCGCGAATGGGATAGGAATGGGTTATTTCAATGGGTTCCGATTCAGACGGAAGCGTAATAGAATCGGCGATGACGCCGCCTAAAATATCATCGGACACTGTGAGCGAGCGATATTCCTGATTGCTGGCATTTTTCAAGCGGAGCACGACCTCGGCCGTATCCGCAGAGTGCAACGAATGCCCCGCAATAAGCACGTATTCCAGATTGCCATGCATGGGCGCAATCGCGGCGTCTTCTAATGTGATACTGTGATAAACATCAGGATTGGCTTCAGTAGAATAAATGAGAATAGGCGAGGATACCGTGTCCGCCACAACGTCGAGCGTATGCACGAACGTATGCCTTTCGCCTACAAAGAGTGAATCGATCTGTTCTCGGTAATGGTCAGCAGTATCGCTGATCGATACCGAACGAAGATCCGAAGTTCCCCCATTATATACTTCGTAAACGATAGTCGCTTTACCAGTCTGATTGGCAACTGGAGCGGAAATTCTCCTCGTGAACTCTACAGAAGCTTCCTGCATTTCGGAGCGAAGTGTAAAGGGAATGTTTTTTTCGTGAGTTTCGCCGTCAAGAATGTAACGGAGTGAAAATACCAGATAAGCGTCTTCAATTTCTTCCGTGCTTACTGGATGCTTTCGCGTAAAGCGGGCGATTTCACCAGCGGCAATATCCTCTATATGTTCCTGTCCAGAACCATCCGCATTGGATATGTATAGTTCGGTACAATCATACTCAGTTGTATTATTGAATGAAAACTGTATGGTAATGGTATCTCCAGCTTGAAACGTATCCGGTGAATAGGCAACTGTGATATCAATATCAGAGTCCGCCTCTGCAATTACGGCGAACAAGAATAGGAAACCAATGGACAAAACAGTGCAGCACAATCGATACAGGGGGCTTTCCACTGAGAATCGCATACATTGTCTCCTTCACAATTCTATCCATAATTATTGTAGTGCAATCCAAACCCCATGTCAAGCGCAAAATCGCCTCGAAACGACCGATGAATGGATCGAATCGGGGCGATAAATTGGTTCGGTTTTATAAATATTCCTTTGAAGGTTTAACTATTGCACTTCCGGTTGTCTGATCAAAACCTTCCAGCACCAACAACGACCTCACTCCTGCGACGCGTTTGACCTGTGGCTGCGCTGTAGCGATCATTACCCCTACGCCGACCACCTCCGCTTGAAATTCGCGCATCATATCGACCATTCCCTGCAGCGTTCCGCCGCCTTTCATAAAGTCGTCTATAATCAGCGCACGCTGTCCCGCTGAGACTGCCCTGCGCGCAAGGGCCATGGTTTCGATGCGCTCGTTGCCGCCTCCAGCAATGTAATTGATTTTGACTGCCGAACCTTCATACGCGCGGCTGTCTCTGCGAGCGATAACCAGCGGCACGTCCAGCATTTTCGCGGTCATCAGTGCGATTGGAATGCCCTTCGTTTCCATGGTAAGCACAAAATGGGGTTGCCGATCATAATAGCGTGCCGCTAATATTTCGCCCATTTGCTGCGCGGTAGAGGATTCGGCAGTAATATCGGAAGTATACAAAAATCCCCCGGGCAACATTCTTCCGGGCTGAGAAAGCCGCTCTGCGAGACTGCTGAGTATGCGCGAAGAGCGTTCTCTACTGGGAATGGCGCGATAGCGCACTCCACCCGCAGCGCCGGCGACTGTTTCAATTCTTCCCAGATCAAAACGGGAAAAGGAGGCGGCAACAATATCGATATCCTCGCTGATGGTGGACTTTGCAGCTCCGAACAAATCGCAAAACTCACCTAGCGTATGAATGCGATTGGGTGTTTCTGTGAGTATTCGAGTCATGGCTCCAAGGCGTTCGTTGCGCTTGATCTTTTCCATGATGCAGCCTCATTTCCGTATATTTTCAGTATTTTAGTCATTATAATTCGCCTTTGTGAACTTTGAAGGGAATAAAGCGATATTTGGCGAATGTTTGGAATATTTAACCTTGAATACGCCTTGAGCGTATGCATTCGCTTGCAAGAAAAGGATTTTTCCACTATAATATATTGAAAAAGAGGTTGGATGAATTCCTTTGGAGGGTTTATCGATATGCAGGCGAACATTCGCGAATATATTGGAAAACGCGTTCATTTTATCGGCATTGGCGGTAGTTCCATGTCTGGTCTTGCTTCTCTTTTGCATAGCGAAGGATATATCGTAACCGGATCTGACAAAGTTAAAAGTCATAAAACGGATGCGCTTAGTGATAAGGGAATTACAGTATATATCGGACAGCGGGCTGAAAACGTCAATGGAGCGGATATCATTATTTTTTCCGCAGCGATTGCTGCGGAAAATCCCGAGAGAGCGCGCGCAAGAGAATTGGGCATTCCTCAGCTGGAGCGATGCGATTTGATAGGGCAATTGATGGACCATTATCCTTTTGCGGTAGGCATATCCGGAACTCACGGGAAAACTACAACGACTTCTATGCTTGCACAAGCCTTTTTGTCTGCAGGTGCGGATCCTACAATTCATATTGGAGGAGAATTGGATTTTATCGGCGGCTCTACGCGCAGAGGGCAGGATGAAAATTTTATTGTGGAGGCCTGCGAGTTTAACGGAAGCTTTTTACACTTTCATCCAACCGTAGCAATTATACTCAATATTGATGAAGATCACCTTGATTATTTTCGCGACCTCGATCATATCGAGTCTACCTTTGCCGAGTATGCGGCGCTTCTGCCAGAAAATGGCTGGTGCATCGCATGGGGTGATGATCCACGTGCGCGGCGTGTGTGTTTAAATGCGCGCTGCAACCATTTAACCTATGGTTTGGGTGAGAAGAATCTTTTGCGCGCTGTAGACGTTTCCTATGATGAGAAGGGGTGTGCCAGTTATACCGCATTATTGAACGGAGAAAATCTCGGGCAGTTCCATGTAGGCGTACCCAGCGAAGCCAATATGCTCGATAGTCTTGCTGTCGTCGCCGTGGCGCATTTGCGCGGATTGGATATGGCATTAGTCGCCGATGCGCTGAATCGCTTTGTCGGTGCGCATCGTCGTTTTGAACTCACCAGCGTTACCGATGGTGTTCGTTGCTATACGGATTATGGGCACAATCCCGCCGAAATTCAAAACGCGATTCGAATTGCCGCCCTGCAACCGCATCATACCCTCTGGTCCGTGTGGCAACCGCATACCTATTCGCGCACAAAGACACTGTTTAATGCCTTTTTGGGCACTTTTGACGGAGTGGACCGATTGTTGATTACTGATATCTGCGCCGCGCGTGAACAGGATCCGGGCGACATTCGGTCAGAAATGCTCATAGAACCCCTGAGGGCGCGAGGAGTGGATGCGGTTTTAACCCATACGTTTGACGATGCAGAGGCGTATTTGCGTGCACACTGGCAGTCAGGCGATATCATGATTAGCCATGGCTGTGGGGATATTGATTTATTAAATGAGCAGATTATGCTGCATGGAGACACTACGAATTCTGTAGACAATTCGAAGGAGGGATCACTCCTTTGAATAAACATTTCCTTGTGATAGGCGCATTGTGCGCAGTACTTGCCTTGTCGACTGGCTGCTCGAAACGGGAGACAGAAATGCCTGTCGAGTCGGCTCAGACGCTTGAACCCATTGGAATGGGTTACGAGATTACGGATGATACCGACAGCGAGCTTATGTCAATGGCGGAATTTCTGGGAGAGGATATCCTGCCAGATACCGAGGATATTCCAGTCCTAGCTGAAGATGAGGTTTCGCCCTCCTTTGAAACCCAAGCCCCTGCAATTGTAAGTAGCGGTATTTCTGCACCAAACGAGAATGGTTTGTTTGTAGAAACGATCGAAGGTGGAGAAGGACAGCAGAGCGATGAAGTGTTTGCGCAAACTGTGCAGAAAAACTATTCGTTTGCCACACTGACAGACCCGTCGTTTGGCTTTCTATTGAATTATCCGGCTGACTGGGTCAATCTGCCAGGCAAATATACGGTTTGCTATGAAGATCCCAATCCTACCACGAGTTTTCCTGCACGCGTTGCGGTGACTCGCAAAACTCTGGCACATAAACCTAAGGCAACCGCGGTATATACGCAGTTTCAGTCTTACGCACAAATCATTTATGAACAGTATGACCCAAAGACATTTGAATATAGCGATGTAAATTCTCAGGCTACGTTTATGAATCATCAAGCGTACGAGGTGACATATTTAGCGTATAAAGACGATGTCGAAGTCGAAGGCTATATGTGCTGTTGCGCCATCAATAAATCGGTATATGTTTTCCATTTCTGCGCACCGTATGATGAATATGACTCATTTTCTTCTACCATGGTGCGTATTCGCGATTCCGTGACTTCATTAGAAGATGACGAGTAACATTTCAAAAATAGACGAGATCGGTTTTTTAATTATACCGATCTCGCTTTTTTATAAGAAGAATCGATCTAGCAGATATATCACCAACAGATGTGCAGGGTAGAAAGCGTAGAATAACCACTTATTTAGTTTAAGTTTAGAATGGGTGTGGATATATATAATCGGCAATGCGAGTATAGCGTACATCTGAATTCCATAACGAATCTCTACTCCGAAACCTGCAAGCGTATAGCCGCTGCCTTGTAACCCCCACCAGATCATAAATGAAGCGACTAATGGGAGTGATATCCAGCGCATGGCGCAGAATAGATAGAAGATCGTCATTAATATAAGTCCCTTCATGCCATAATTGATTGCCCCCTCGATCTTCCAACAAAGCAGAAACAACGCTGCCGTGAATACGAATTGGCGATTGCGAATAGACCAGATAATCAGTATTCCGAAGGAGAGCGAAACCAGTATGGATGGCATGCGCCAGCTCTGCAAATAGAACTGGATGATCGCCTGAAGGGGGTGTTCTGCGAACGATATGGAAAACATAGCGGGCACAGTGTGATCTAAAGCGACCGCGTAAATGGGTTGGGATATCAACGCCAGCAGTACAATGCGGCGCAAATATTTTAATATATCTCTAGTATAAACGCACCCCACTGCAATACAATAGGCGTATATGGGAAAAGCAAGGCGCCCGATCACACGCATAATGCGATATTGAGGGAACAGCATTTTTCCCGCATGATCGCAAAACATGGTCAGCATTGCGATGAGTTTAAGCAGTTGCGTATCTTGATTGAGATCGACTTTCGTTGGGGCGAACGGCCATGGAATGGATATTTCGCTCTTTTGGGATGCCATTACTATCGGCTCCTTGCATAGTTATTCCGCCCGACAGATACCTGTCGGGCGGTTTATTGAAAAATAACGTTATTGGAGCGCCTGCTTTGCCAGCAGTAACGAACCGACAGCCCCTGCATTGTCTCCAAGTCCCGGCGGAACGATGTAGTCGTCAATATTGTTGAGCAGGCTTTCGTGCGCAACATAGCCGTTCAAGAGCTCTTGCGTGAGCTTACGCACTTTTGCAAACAACTGGGTCTGATGCATCACACCGCCGCCCAACACAATGCGCTTGGGGGAAAGCATTACAATGGTATTGACGCACATTTGCGCCAAATACTCCGCTTCTACATCCCATGCCACATGATCTACCGGCAGTAGCTTTGCCGAAACACCCCAGCGTTTCTCGATGGCAGGACCATTCGCCATTCCCTCCAGACAGCCATCGTGATAGGGACAGAAGCCATGGGGAGTAGGATCGTTCGCAACCGGACGCAAAAGCATATGTCCCATCTCGGGGTGTAAAAGACCATGCACCAAATGCCCGTCTACCAAAGCGCCGCCGCCTACGCCGGTGCCAATTGTGTAATATACAAGGCTGTCCAAGCCCTTACCAGCTCCATAGGTCGCCTCGCCCAGAGCGGCAGCATTCACATCGGTATCGATGCCTACAGGAATATGCAATGCATCTACAAATGCTTTGCGCAAAGGATAATCGCGCCAAGGAAGTTTTGGCGTAGTAGTGATGTTGCCGTAATCTTCCGCCTTTGGATCGAGGCTCAGTGGACCAAATGATCCAATGCCGAGCGCCTCGATATCTTTTCCTTCAAAGAAATGAATCAGGTTTGGCATCGTCTCATCGGGCGTGAGCGTAGGAAAGCTTTCCCGTTCATAGAGATTGCCCAGTTCATCACCGATTGCGCACACCATTTTGGTTCCGCCGGCTTCCAGAGCACCTAATCGCATATGATCTTCCTCCTCATGCTTCAGTTTGGTCGTCAAATATCGTATCTGCATCCGGCCGATCCTTGGGAGCAACCGGAATGGTAATCAGAAATTCGGTACCTTCGCCGAGTTTGGAATGTACCTCAATTTCGCCATTCATCGTTCGGACAATGTGTTTTACAATTGCAAGACCGAGCCCCGTTCCTCC
This sequence comes from Clostridia bacterium, assembly GCA_017460585.1. Taxonomy (GTDB): domain Bacteria; phylum Bacillota; class Clostridia; order Christensenellales; family Aristaeellaceae; genus Faecivicinus. The sequence continues at coordinate 8,276 of JAFUAR010000331.1, read as the reverse complement.
CATTGCACGGGAACGTCCCTTATCTACGCGATAAAAGCGTTCGAACATTCTGGGAAGATGCTCTTCGGCAATGCCGATACCCGTATCCGATATGGATACATTCGCATCTTTACCATTGCTGAACACCTGCACCGTTACCGAACCGCCAGGCTTATTGTACTTGATGCCGTTTTCCACCAGATTGATAAGCATTTGTTCCACGCGATCCGGATTGCCCATAATGTAGATGGGTTCAGCGTTTTTGCTCGCGTGCAGCGTAATCTGCTTTTCGCCGGCGTGAATGGTGAGCATATCGCATACGTCGTAGGCGATCTTATCCAATCGAATGCGCTCGATGGCAACCTCGTTATTGCCGGATTCCAGCTTACTGATGGAAAGAATGTCGTTGATTAGGCGCGTGAGGCGTTCCGTCTCCATCATGATAATGCGCAGAAATTTATGCGCCATTTCCGGTTGATCAATTGCGCCCGCTTCTAACGTTTCTACGAACCCGCGAATAGAGGTGAGCGGTGTTTTCAACTCATGCGATACGTTCGCGGCAAAATCCGTGCGCATTTGTTCCAAACGTTTAAGGTCGGAAATATCCTCGATCATTGCCAACGCGCCCACAACTTTTCCGTCGTTGCGCATAGGGGAGACGTAAAGACGAAGCGGTCTATGACCGCGTCCCACTGTAGTGCGAGCAGCAACCTCGTTGGTATATACGCCGGTTTGCTGCATTGCTTCCTGAAAAACATTATCCAAACGTACATCTTTGCTGGCTTCGCTGATGGGCTTCCCCTCGGTATTGCCTACAATGCCCAGAAGTTTCTTGGCAACTGGCGTAACAAATATAACGTTTAGATTTTGATCTACCGCCACTATGCCATTTTGCATCTGATTCATGACCACGCTCAGCGCATTGTTGCGGCTGCGCTGCCTGAAAATACGGTTTTGCAGGCGCATAATAATGGCATTATATTCGTTGATATCCCTGCTTTTGCCAGATATTGGTTGAATACGCGCATCGAAATCTCCATCGGATATTTTATCCAGTGTGCGCATGATCTGCTGCATTTCCAAATCGCGATTATACATGGAAAACCATGCAGCAATAAATAAACCAATACCGGTAAGCAGCACTAGAAAGATGGCAATCATACCGCCATCGTGGGTCAATACGTAATGCCAAGTGAGTGGTTGCGCCGTGAAGGCGAGCGCCTCGTCATTGGCATAGAAGTATACCACGTAGGTCAAAGACCTGCTGGATTTATCCTTGCCCTGATAGACATGGGCGTTTCCATCGCGAAAGCTCTGCAGCGCAAAAATGTTTGCAGGAAGCGTCATGCCTTCCTGTGAACAATAAAGCGGCTCTCCATCCATGAGGAAGAGGCCGCATTCAATGCCATCGGACAGGGTTAACCCGGATATGAGCTGTTGACGCTGAACGCTCTCAACGTCAACACACATATCTCCAACCATTTCGCAAAGACTTTTCATCTCGGAAAGGTTACGTTCATTATGGTCCGATGCAATTTCGATCGCGCTGTGCACCGGCAGAGAGATGATCGCCACTATGGCTGCAAAGGCTGCAAGGACTGCAACCCATGGCTTCATACGCGATTCTCCTGACGATCGTTGAACTTATAGCCCACGCCACGAATGGTCTCAATATAATGAGCATCGTCGCCCAGCTTCTGGCGAATATGACGAATATGCACATCCACCGTACGGGTCTCGCCGTAGAACTCATATCCCCAAATGCGATCTAGCAGGAAATCGCGCGTGAGTACTTTACCGCGGCTGAGCACCAACAGCTTAAGCAATTCAAATTCCTTGAGCGTGAGGGAAAGCTTTTCGCCATTGCGGAAGGCTTCGTAGTTTCCAACATCAATGGTCAAACCACCCACTCTCAGAATACCTTCTTCTTCGTTCTGCGGCGCTGCGCGGCGAAGCAGAGCTTTTACGCGCGCAATCAGCTCGCGCACTGAAAAGGGCTTGGTAATATAATCGTCCGCACCGAGTTCCAAACCAAGGATCTTATCCACTTCATCGCCCTTTGCAGTGAGCATGATGATGGGAATATCTGCGGTGGTGGGCGCGCTCTTCAGACGACGGCATACTTCCATACCGTCAATTCCGGGGAGCATAATGTCCAGAAGAACCATAGCAGGGCGCTCATGTGCACAAACCACCAGCGCATCTTCACCCGTGGCGGCAGTGACAACTCGATACCCCGATGCCTCAAGGTTAAATGAAAGCAGCTCAAGAATGTGCGCCTCATCATCGACGGCCAGAATCAGTTCATTTGCCATGTGCGTATCCTCTTTCTTTATTTATTTGGCTTCTGGCGGCGTTGCCGCCAGTTTACCTTTGTCGAATTCGGTAAAGAGCTTATTGATTTCATCACGAAAGGTCTGTATGTCACGAAATTCGCGATATACGGATGCAAATCGCACATACGCAACCTCATCCAGCTGTTTCAGCCCATCCATGACCATTTCACCAATCTTTTGGCTGGTAACTTCGGATTCCGACGTATTGGTCAAATTGCGTTCTATGCTGTTGGCCAATTCATCGATGGCATCCATAGATACCTGCCGCTTCTCGCAGGATTTTATGATTCCCGCGCGAAGTTTTCCAACATCGAACGATTCGCGCGTTTGATCTTTCTTTACCACAATCAGCGGAACCATATCGACGCGTTCATACGTGGTAAAACGACGACCGCAGCGTTCGCATTCTCTTCTGCGACGAATGCTGCCGCCATCCTCGCTCTGTCTAGAATCAACCACGCGACTGGATAAATGGGCGCAATACGGGCATTTCATCGATGCTCTCACCTCATACAACTATATTATACACGTGTTTGTGTGTAAAGTCCAGACTTTTTTTTTAATTAAGTATCTGTTTTCCAGCCCAATTCGTACTATATTGGCAAATAAAATCTAAAACCAAAGATTTTCTGACAAACGAATGAGCTTGTTCCATTGAATCGATCAAAGCAAGAACGCCCTTCGATGATTTTACACACTGCAACTGATCTATTGTTTTTGCCTATATTCAAGTATAAATAACTTATATTGGACAATTCACATCTTCATGAATAATATGAAGTCGCATCTGTAGAAGTAGCTGGAAATGAGATAATTCAACCGATTTTACATTGACAAAATAAACTCATTCTGCTACTATGCTCGCATAAACATTCTACGTAATCATACCAGCAAGCTGTTTTATGTAAGAAAGGTCGCAAGCGATCTATGGCGAAGGAACAAAAACCCGTTACCAGAAGGGTTTACGATCATATCTATGCATCCGTGATCAACGCAGAAATCACCTGCAATGATATCATTACCGAGTCACAGATCGCAGAGTCATTAATGGTGAGCAAAGCTCCTGTTCGGGAAGCGCTCATAATGCTTTGCGCAGAGAACATACTTCAATCCATTCCGCGCTTGGGGTACAGAGTGGTACAGATTAGTCCCATGCAGGTAAAAAAGCTTACGGAAGCGCGTATGGCGCTGGAGCCCTTTATATTGGAGAAGAGCTGGAACAAAATAGGCGAGCGAGAGGCATTGGAAATGAATGCTTTTCTGGAATGGCAACGTTCTGGTATTGCAGAGCATCCCAGCATACTGGAGCGCTGGAGTGGAAATATCGATTTTCATATGAAGCTTGCGAGCTATTGTGAAAACGAGTACTTGACAGATTCGCTTTTGCGCGTTCTACGTACCTGCGTCAGAGCGGCAACCCAGTGTTTTTTGGGCTATAGGCGGGAAAAACATGAGGCGGTGTATCACGAGGTGATTGTGCAGGCGTTGATTGATCGCGATTTTGTCGCAGCGAAATCTGCACTTGTCAGTGATATTGAAGAATTGCTCTAGCCCAAATGAGATCAGAATAGAATTGTATAAAAAACACAGATGCAAAGTAAAAGGCGTAGAAAAGCACCATCCAGTGTGGGGCACATAGAACATGATGGATTGCCCAAAATGGACGAAGTGATTTTGCGAAACCATGATCAGCTGATGGAAAAGGATTATGGCAGGGATTCACTTGAATAACGGCGAATTTATGCGCGCTCAAGCCCGCATAAAAATATAAAGGGAGGACCTCATTCATGAAAAAGGTATTTGCTCTGGTTTTGACCCTGTGCCTTCTGGTACTGACGGCTTCCGCATCTTCTGCCGAGAAGATCGAATTCTTCCAGCAGAAGATGGAAGAAGCACCGCAGCGCGCCTACGCTGAGGTACTGACAAAGTTCAACGAAGAATATCCTGATATCGAGATCGAGATCAATACTGTTCCCGATGCCGGTACAGTGCTGATGCAGCGTATCGCCATTAGCGATATTCCGCCGATCTTCTCGGATTATCCCACTCAGACTCAGTTCAAGGAAAAGGTGAACAATGGCTACATTGAATGCCTTGAAGGTAACGAATTCCTGTCCCGCGTAAATCCCGGCATGATCGAGCTGGGCAAGCATTACGATGGTCAGACCTATGCGTTGCCGCTGAGCCAGAACTACATGGCGATCTTCTACAATCTGGACATCTTTGCCGAGGCGGGCATCGAAGAGCTGCCTAAGACTTGGGATGAGCTCATTGCAGTTTGCGATCAGCTGGTATCCCTCGGCATTACGCCCTTCTCCTTTGGCGATAAGGATGCGGGTCGCGTAGGTCATTGCTTCCAGGCGCTGTCTCAGGCAACTTATCCCGGCGTAGTCGATTACGTGGTTTCCGTGGTTAATGGCGAAACCTCCATCGCCGATAACGCCGAGCCGTTCCGCAAGATCGGCGAGCGTATGCTGAAGCTGCACGAGTATGCGCTGCCCGATTACATGGGTACCGCCGATACCGTGATGTGGGAAAACTTCGCCACTGGTAAGGCTGCCATGTGCATTACCGGTTCCTACGCACGCGGCACCATCATGATTTCCAACCCGGATCTGAACCTCGGCGCGTTCCCGATTCCCGGCGATGTATACGATGAGAGCCCGCTGCTGACCGGTATTGATGCCGCACTGTGCATTAGCGCGAGCGCCACTGACGAGGAGAAGGATGCGGGTCTCAAGTTCTTCGAGTTCATCTCTCGCCCCGAGAATGCGCAGCTTTGGTCGGATATTGACGGCGCGCCTTCCTGCATTCTTGGCACGACCTACTCTGATCCTCGCGTAGCGCCCATTATTGAGAAAGCGGCGACCGGCGTGGTTTGCGACTGGTACGCTTCTAAGGTGACTACTCAGGTGACCAGCGAGATCTATCAGGTGGTTCAGGGATTGCTGCTGGATGGCGATCTGGATGCCTATATCGATGGTCTGGACGAGGCAATCGAGAATGCGGCGCTGTAAGCGTTGACTTTCCAATGGAGCGGCATAGCGTTTCAGCTTATGCCGCTCCTCCGTTCGTGCATTTCCCTATACCAAGGAGGCGAAGCAATCCCATGCGCAAAAAAGGTTTCAATATGGATCGTGCATCCTTTTTCATCATTACCTTACCCGCGCTTTTGCTGTATAGTTTTTTTTACATCTATAGCGTAATACTCGGCTTCTATTACAGCATGACCGATTGGGATGGGCTCGCTAGAAGTTTTAATTTTATCGGACTCGATAATTTTAAAAAGCTGCTGGGCAATAAAGCGTTTTTTAGCTCCGTAACCATTACCTTTCGTTATGCCCTGCTGATGGTGGTATTTACCATCGTGCTGGGGGTATTGCTCGCCGTGTCGCTCAACTCGGTAAAGCGCTTTAAGACTTTCTTTAAGTCCGTATTTTTCTTTCCGGCAATGATCAGTTCCGTTGCCATCGCATTAATTTGGGATCAGGTGTTTATTCGCGCGCTTCCAGCGCTCGGAAATATGTTTGGCGTAGAAAACATCGCTTCTCCGCTAGGTAACAAGCAGACTGCGCTCTACGCAGTGCTGTTTGTAAATATGTGGCAGTCGCTTGCGATGCCGACTGTGATTTTCATCGCGGGTCTACAAAGCATTCCCGATGAATTATATGAATCCGCTCTAATCGACGGTGCGAGTATGTTCGACCAGTTTCGCTTCGTTACCTTGCCGTATTTAGTACCGACGATTACTGTCAACGCTATATTAACGCTAAAATCCGGTATTACCTCATTTGACTACGCAAAAGCCCTCACCAATGGCGGACCTGCGAGATCCACCATGCTGGTGGGTATTAAGATATATATCGATGCTTTTGGCGAAACGCCAAAGTTCAGCATAGCCAACGCTGAGTCGGTCATGCTCTTTGTAGTAATTGCAGTGCTTTCCATTGTACAAATCAGCATTTCATCCAGAAGCGGGGTGAATAACACATGAGTGCTTCCACCAACAATTTACAAGCGAAAAGTCCAGTATTGCATAAGCGTGGTGAAACGCTGATATGGCATTTTCTGCGCAATGCGTTGCTCTGTATTGGTATAGTATTGATTGTAATGCCCATGTGGCTTGTGCTCATCAATAGCTTTAAAACTCTGGAGGAGGCAAGCCAGAGCTTTTTCGCGTTGCCTAGAAGCGTGAATTTGGATAATGTACACGAATTGTTAAATGGGCAAAACTATTTTCACCATGTGGGCAATAGTTTATTGGTTACTGTGGTTTCCATGACCGTGGTGGCGATATTTATACCAATGGTGAGCTATGCTATTGCGCGCAATATGCGCAGACGATATTACAAATTCCTGTATACCTACATTATGCTGGGCTTGTTCATCCCTTCACAAATTGTATTGCTTCCCATTGTTAAGCAAATGGCTTCGCTCAACATGATGAATATATGGGGACTCATACTGCTCTACATTACATTCAGCTTAACGCGTGGCGTGTTTTTATTTGTGAACTATATCCGAGTGCTGCCCATTGAAATTGAAGAAGCGGCGCAAATCGACGGGTGCACTGTGGTTCAAACATATTTCCGTATTGTCATTCATTTGATCAAACCTATGATCTCCACGTTGGTCATTATGGACGCGCTCTGGTTCTGGAACGACTTTCAGCTGCCGCTGTTTCTATTGAACCGTTCACGTGATTTGTGGACTTTGCCACTGTTTCAGTACAATTTCAAAACGGAGTATTCGTTTGATTATCCTATGGCATTTACCGCGTATCTTATATCGCTGCTTCCCATGCTGGTGGTATACTGTTTCTGCCAGAAGTATATAATCAGTGGGTTGACCGCAGGCGCAGTAAAGAGCTGAGTGAATAAATAATATGGGAGGAATATTGTTATGGGGAAACTGCTTCTGGGTAATGTGCTGAAAGGATCTAAAATTGCGCTCGGATGTATGCGCATGACCGCTCTGGATGATGCTGCGGCTGATCGGGTTGTGATGACCGCACTGGAGAATGGGATCGATTATTTCGACCATGCCGATATCTACGGCGGCGGTGAATCCGAGAACATATTCGGCAGGGTGCTTAAAAACCATCATGGTTTGAGAGAAAAAATTGTACTGCAAAGTAAATGCGGTATATGCAAGGGTTACTACGATGCTTCCAAAGCGCATATTCTGGAGGCTGCGGATGGCATACTGCGCAGATTGGGCGTAGATTATTTGGATGTTTTGTTGTTGCATCGTCCTGACGCTTTGATGGAGCCGGAAGAGGTCGCAGAGGCTTTCGAAGCGCTTCGTCGCAGTGGTAAAGTACGCTACTTTGGCGTTAGTAACGAAAATGCCGCGCAGATCCGGTTGCTGCAAAGCGCTTTTTCTTCACACCTCATCATCAATCAACTTCAATTCGGTCCTGCGCATACTATCATTGTGGATGAAGGAATGAACGTGAATATTCATTCGAATCATGCCGTGGTACGCGATGGAGGCGTGTTGGATTATTGCAGGCTGAATAACATCACCATTCAAGCTTGGTCGCCATTTCAATACGGTATGTTTGAGGGGCTTTTCATTGGTTCCGAAAAATATGTCGCGCTAAATACCGCGCTTCAGGAAGTTGCCAAGAACTATGAAATCACTGTAGAAGCGGCTTCTGTGGCGTGGATATTGCGCCATCCGGCAAAAATACAGACTATTGTCGGAAGCATGAATCCGGATAGAATCGCGCATATCGCAAAAGCGCAGCAAATCCACCTGAGTCGTCAGGAATGGTATAAAATCTATCTGGCGGCTGGCAATCCGCTTCCGTAAACGAGGAGACTAACTATTAAAAGTCAAGGGGGTAAACAAGAATAATGGACATTTTTCTATTGGAACGCCGCCGCCCTTGACAAACAGCATTCAAATGCAGAAGCAAAGGCAGCGAGGGCGACGGAGGGAATAGCGAAGCAGACG
>JAFUAR010000330.1 GCA_017460585.1 Clostridia bacterium | reverse complement strand
TATTGTTTTTCCGGTGAAGTCCGGCTCCGGTTTGCCGCATATAGCGCGGCTCAGCCCTATGGCGGCGACCATGCCGCTGGCGGCGGATTCCATGTAGCCCTCAACCCCCGTGAGCTGCCCCGCAAAGCGCAAAAGCGGATCGCCTTTGAAGGCGTAGTTCATTCCCAGCATATCCGGACCGTTCAGGTAGGTATTTCGGTGCATTACCCCGTAGCGCACAAATTCCGCGTGCTCCAGCCCGGGAATCATGGAAAATACGCGCTTTTGCTCGCCCCATTTCAGGCGGGTTTGGAAGCCGACCAAATTATAGAGCGTGCCGGCTTCGTTTTCTTGCCGAAGCTGCACCACGGCGTAGGGCTCCTTGCCCGTGCGCGGGTCGGGCAGACCCACAGGCTTGAGCGGACCGAACGCCAGCGTCTGCCGTCCGCGCGAGGCGAGAATTTCCACCGCCAGACAGCCTTCGAATACCAGCTTGCGCTCAAAGTCGTGCAGGGGCGCGAGCTCCGCGCTGATCAGCGCCTCATAAAACGCGTTGTATTCCGCCTCGTTCATGGGGCAATTGAGGTAATCCGAGCCGCGACCATAGCGGGACGCGCGGAATACCTTGTCCATATCGAGCGATTCGCCGGTCACGATGGGCGCCGCCGCATCGAAGAAGTGCAGCGATTTCGCGCCTGGAAGCGCCTCTATGGCGCTGACCAGCATAGGATCGGTCAACGGATCCGTGGCGATGATAGCGGGCGAGGCGGGAATAGCGTCGACCAACGTTCGCTCGATTTCGACCAAGGGGTGCTCGCTCAGCGTGGCGGTAATGATTTGGGAAAAGCGATCGCGATCCACCGCCAGCGCGCCGCCCGCAGGCACGCGCGACTGTTCCGCGGCGCGCACAATCAGCGAATCCAGCGCGCGCATTTCCGCCTTGAGCAGACCCGATGCGTTGGTGAGCTCTTCCGATTTCAGCGAATTGGAGCACACCAGTTCGGCAAACCCCTCCATGTGGTGGGCGGGGCTGAATTTGGCGGGCTTCATTTCAATCAGCCGTACCGGAATACCGCGGCGCGCCAGCTGCCACGCCGCTTCGCAGCCCGCCAGCCCCGCGCCTACAATGGTTACGCGGGGACTATTCATCGCTTTCTCCTTCCAGCTGTACGCGGTGGCGGCAGGTCTCGTTGGTGCATATGTGGAACCGCGCGCCCTTTGCGCCGCGCTTGAACACCATAAAGCTGCCGCATACGGGGCAGCGCTCCGCCACCGGCAGATCCCAAGATACGAAATCGCACTCCGGATAGCGCTCGCAGCCGTAGAATTTGCGTCCCTTTTTGCTCACGCGCTCCAGCAGCGCGCCGCCGCACTTGGGGCACGCCACGCCTATATTCTTGAGCAGCGGCAGGGTATTGCGGCACTCCGGAAAGTTGGGGCAGCCCAGAAACTTGCCGAAGCGGCTCATCTTGTACACCATCATCGCGCCGCACTTATCGCAGGGCACGTCGGATACCTGATCTTCGATGGCGACCTTTTCAATGTTTTCCTCCGCGCGCTCGAGCGATTCGCTGAACGGACCGTAGAATTCGCGAATGACGCTGTGCCAGTCGAGCTTGCCCTCCTCGACCTCGTCCAGCTCCTCCTCCATGCCCGCGGTAAAGGCGATATCCACAATTTCGGGAAAGTGCTCGCTCATCAGTTCGTTTACAATCTTGCCCAGCTCGGTGGGGATTAAGCGCTTCTGCTCGCGCGTTACGTAACCGCGGTTAATAATGGTGGATATGGTGGGCGAATAAGTGGAGGGGCGACCAATGCCCTTTTCCTCCAGCGTGCGCACGAGGCTCGCCTCCGTGTATCTTGGCGGCGGCTGCGTGAAGTGCTGCTGCGCGTCCGGCGCCTCCAAACGGGCGGTCATGCCCTCCTCGAGGCTGGGCAGAGAACGGGCGACGGCTTCCTCCTCGCTGTCGTCGCGCGATTCTTCGTATACGCAGGTAAAGCCGGCGAACTTGAGCTTTTGCGCGTTGCTGTGAAAGCGCAGCCCCGTATCCGAATCGATATCCACGGCGAGCGTATCGTACACGGCGGGCATCATCTGGCTGGCGAGGAAGCGGTCGTAAATCAGCTTATACAGCCGAAACTGGTCCCGCGACAGGCTCGCTTTAATGGATTCGGGCGTGCGCTGCACGGACGTGGGGCGAATCGCCTCGTGCGCGTCCTGTGCGGATTTGCGCGTTTTATACTGGTTGGGCGTTTCGGGCAGATATTCGCCGCCAAAGCGCTCCGAGATTTGCGCGCGCACGGCGTTTAACGCCTCGTCGGCGGTGCGTACGGAGTCGGTGCGGATGTATGTGACCAGACCCTGACTGCCTTCGCCCGCCAGCTCCACGCCCTCGTAGAGCTGCTGCGCCACCTGCATGGTGCGCTGGGTGGTAAAGCCGAGCTTGCGGCTCGCCTCCTGCTGCAGGTTCGAGGTGGTGAAGGGCGGCGCGGGGTACTTGCGGCGCTCGCTGCGCTTGATCTGGGAGATCGAAAAAGCGGCGCCCTCACAGCTATCCAGCACCCGCTGCGCATCCTCGTGGAAGTTCAGATCGCGCTTATCCGCGCCGTAGCCGGTGAAGCGGGCGGAGATGGACGCCTTGTCAAAGCGGAAGCGCGCGTCCACAGTCCAGTACTCGTCCGGAATGAACGCCTCGATTTCCTCCTCGCGGTCGCAGATCATCTTGGCGGCGACGGACTGCACGCGTCCGGCGCTTAAGCCCTTCTTGACCTTTTGCCACAGCAGCGGGCTAATCTTGTAGCCCACCAACCGGTCGAGCACGCGGCGCGCCTGCTGCGCGTCTACCAGATCCATATCGATGGCTCTGGGGGTCTTGACCGCCGCTTTGACCGCCTGAGAAGTGACCTCGTGAAATTCTATGCGACAGGCGCTGCTTTCATCAATGCCCAGTATGTTCGCCAAATGCCACGAAATGGCCTCGCCTTCGCGATCCGGGTCTGTCGCGAGGTATATTTTGGAAGCGGTTTTGGCTTCCTTGCGAATGCGGCTCAGTATTTCGCCGCGCCCGCGAATGGTAATATATTTCGGCTCAAAGTCGTTCTCCGGATCGACGCCGATCTGCGATTTGGGCAGGTCGCGCACGTGTCCCTGAGAGGCCTCCACTTTGTAGGAACGCCCCAGAAACTTTCCGATGGTTTTCGCTTTGGCCGGAGATTCAACGATGACCAGCTTCTTGGCGCGAGCCGTCGCTTCGTCCACAGTTTGCCTGTTTGCCATGGGGTACCTCCGGTGAAATGGATTGAATCCGTTCGGGAACGGGAGACGCGCAAAGCGCGAGTTTTTCCCTCGGAATAGACACTTTACAGATTATTCCACGAAAAATGAGCGTTGTCAAGGAAAATCTACAATTATATGTCGAATATATGTCGCCGCGGGTGACGATTCGCCCAATGGGGGTGTCGGGGTCGACCGCCGACGATCAAACCGCAGCGGCGGCGTGTACGACGCGAGGACGCGGACCAAGTGTCCGCTTCCTTGCAGGTTTTGCGCTCGGAAACCGCGTAGCGATTTTAGCAAAACCTGTTAGGGGGTGGTAGTGGCGGGGGATGGAATCCCCCGTCCGCCTACTGTGAAGCCGCAGGCTGAACAGTAACTCGCGCGGAGTCATCAGCGCGTTTCCAGATAGGCGCGATACATTCCGCCGGGCAGCTTTACTACTATGCCGCGCAGCTCCAATACGGTAAGCAGCGCGTTGAGTCTGCCGGCGGGCAGCTGCGTCTGGGCGCGCAATTCCTCGAAGGTGAGCGATTGCACGAGCAGGGGATCGACCACCTGCTTCTCCGTATCGTCCAACTGAACGGGCGGAATGCCGGAGGGCGTCTGCGCGGGGCGCTGCGCCCAGCGGAAGTGTTCGAGTATTTCCCAGTGCGAGAGCACGGGATTTGCACCCTCTACGATGAGCTGGTTGGGCATATCGCTTAACGGAGAGAAGATCGACCCGGGTACCGCGAACACCTCGCGATCCTGCTCCATCGCGTCGCGCACGGTGATCATCGCGCCGGAATTTTTCGTGCCCTCAATCAGCAGCGTTCCGTCCGTCATGCCGGAAATAATGCGGTTGCGCGCGGGAAAATGCCCGGGCGCGGGTCTGGTGCCCGGCGGATATTCGCTCACGAGCGCGCCGCCCATATCGAGCAGGCGATCGACGAGCTCCGCGTTCTCCGGCGGGTATACCACATCCACGCCGCAGCCCAGCACCGCGATGGTGCGCCCGTTTGCCGAGAGCGCGCCTTCGTGCGCGCAGGTATCCGCGCCGCGCGCCATGCCGGAAACCACCGTCACGTCCTCGCGCGCCAGTCCGGCGGCGATTTCGCGGGCGGCGCGCCGCCCATCCCGCGTGCAGCGCCGCGAACCCACAATGGCGAGCATACGCTCCGTGTCGAGCGGACAGCGTCCGCGCACGTAAAGCGTGGCGGGCGGATCGTAGATGCGCGAAAGCCGTTGCGGGTAGCGGTCGCTCACGCGGGGCACGGCGATGCAGTCCGCGCGCTCCAGCCGGTCAAACAGGCGGTAGAGGTATTCCTCGCAGCGCGCCGCCTTGAGGTTCGCCCACGTTTTCGCTCCCAGAAAGCGCATTTCGGGCGCTTCCGCGTTGTCCCAAACGTGCACGGGATCTTCAAACAGCGTCAACAGCTGGTAAAAGCGCTTTACGCCGATGCCCTCCACGCTGGAGAGCCATATCCAATATTGCTCGGCAGAGGTATATTCCATATAGAACGCCTCCATAAACGCGTAAGCCGCCCGTGCGGCGGCTCAGGTCAGGGTTTTGATGAAACGCTTTTGGGTCTTATCGCAGG
>JAFUAR010000329.1 GCA_017460585.1 Clostridia bacterium | reverse complement strand
GGCGCTTCGGTTGGTTCTTCCGTGGGAACTACAGTAGGTTCCATGGTTGGCTCGTCTTCGGTTGCAGCTTGGCGTACCTTCGCTTGCTTCAATAGTACGAACGCGACGTCCTTTTCAGTCGCAATTGCGAGCTCGGTCTGTTCGAAGCTCTGCAAAGGAATGATCTTATAATCCACGCCGCCGTCCTCGAGTTCAACCAACTCAATGTCGATCCATTGCGGCGCGTCGTCGTATTCCAGTACTTCGCCTATTTCTACGATATCGTCCATATCGATCGCGATTTTCGTCTTTTTGATGATCGCGCTCAGCATGACGTATTTCTTGCTGCCAATTTTGAATTCCGGTTCTTCTTCCTCTTCCGCCGCCTCAAAATGCTCGTAGGGGGGGTATAGGGTTTCATCTACGTTGGCAAAGGTTTCTACGAGAAAATCGCCTGTTTCTTCGTTTGCGAGGACTTCTTCCGCAATGCTGTAAGGCAATTCTTCCAATTTTTCGGCGACTTCCGTAGGAGTTTCCTCAACGGTCTCTTCTACATACGCGATCTTTGCCGTGTCGGGCGTTTGCTGGTAGCAGGCGTCCGTATGCACATGGCGAGTACATATCAGGACGCCGTCTTCATTGTAGCAATCCTCGCCGTGGACATGGTCGGGATAGCCACACGTCGGCGTGCGCTCCAAGGTAATCGCACTGTATTTGAAGGTATTAAAAGTAAACAGCAGCACCACGACGCTCAGCATCGCCAGTACCCTGCGCATGATTCTTTTGTGTTTGGTTTTTAGTAAGGTGTTGATAATTATTTTTTGAGAATCCATCAGTCAAGGCATCTCCTCTCGATGTTTTCGATTGAAATGCCATTGCTCAAAATGGAAAGCGAAAATGCGGGCTGCGACAATATGCAGACCGCGCTCCAGAGCAATGTATACTTCAAAAATCGAAAACAATCCCCTATATTTCCGTTTTTCCTAGTAAAGTATTATACTCCTTTTAGGGATTGAATTAATTAATAAGTAGTGAAAATTATTTAACATTTGCCATAAATTTTGAAAGTTCGCCAATCCTTTGGCAATAACAAGTATAATTTAGTGCTTTAGTTTTGCATGATTGCCCCAAAACACAGACTTTTCACTGGTATGTGATTTGTGGTATGCCGCCCGCTAGCGTGGCAGCGAGTACACCGCCATTTTCCCTCACTCTTATGCGAAAATTGGCGTAAATTAATGGAAGTGCAATAAAAGTATGCTATACTCCTGCTATACTTATGGGAGGTGTTTGCCTTGGATGATTTTTTGGAGCAGGTAGCCGTGCGGCGTCACCGCGGGGCGTTCATGTTTCTTTATGTTCTCATTTGGGTTTTTATTGTGATATTCGGGCTGATCGCCCTGTTTTCGCTGCAGACCATCATTTTGCCTGCGGAATCCGGTTTCCAATTCAATTGGATCGGGCTGGTCGAAACGGTGGTGTTCGCCGGCGGGGCGTTTTTGCTCTGGCGTCGTTCGGACTATTGTCGGATTGAATACGATTATACCTTTACCAATGGCGTGCTCGATGTGGGGCAGGTACTCAACAACAAGCGTCGCCGCTATTTGACCGCGCTGGAAATGAAGAACGTGGTGCGCTGCGGTCCCGCCAAGGGTCCCGGCTTCCAGAAGACGCTGAACGAGCAGGGACTCAAAAAGCACAACTGGTTTGTCAACCGCGATGCGCCGCTGTACTACTTCTACTTCGTCAAAAACAACGTCAAACATATGGCGGTGCTGGAGCTGACGGATGAGATGATCGAAATGATTCGTTCCAAGAGCTATTTGCAGCGCGGCGTGTGGGTAGATGAGAAGGGCAATTCCAGCTATGGCTACGGCGTATCTTGATAACAGCGCCACCACGCGCCCATGCGACGCCGCGATTGAGGCGATGGTCGATTGTATGCGCGAGGGCTTTTACAATCCTTCCAGCGTGTACAAACCCGCCGTAGAAGCCTTTACCCGCCTGAGGGATGCGCGGCAGACCCTGCTCAAGCCCATACGTGGAATGTCGCATCGCCTCGTATTTACTTCCGGCGGCACGGAGGCGAATAATCTGGCGATACTGGGCGCGGTGCACAGAATGCACGGTCGGCAGAAGGTGGCGCGCAGCGCAGTGGAGCACCCTTCGGTGCAGGCGGCGTTCGATGAACTGGCGAAGGAAGGGCACGAGGTTATCGTGCTGCCGGTCGATTCCGACGGTCGTATTTCCTATGATGCGCTTGAGACCGTGCTGCAGTCGGGCGTATCGCTGGTCAGCTGTATGCAGGTCAATAACGAGACCGGCGCGCTGCTGGATGCGCGCGCGCTGTATCGGCAGGTGAACGGCAGGGCGCTGGTGCACATCGACGGCGTGCAGGGCTATCTTCGCGCGCCTATGGATTTGGCGTTTGCCGATCTGTACAGCTTTTCCGCCCATAAGATTCACGGACCCAAGGGCGTGGGCGCGCTGGCGGTACGCGAGGGTGTGCGGCTGGAAGCGCGTCAGCTGGGCGGCGGACAGGAAAACGCCCTGCGCTCCGGTACGGAGAATACCCCGGGCATCGCGGGCTTCGCGGCTGCTGCTCGGTGGATGGTTTCGCGGCAGCCCGAGCTCTCGCAAGCGCTCATGCAAAAGAAGCTGCGGCTGATTCAGGGCATATTGGAGCGCGTATCCGGCGCGATGGTCAACGGACCGGAGCCGGAGAACGCCGCGCCGCACATTGCGAACATCAGCTTTGCGGGCGTGCGGGGCGAAACCATGCTCCACGCGCTCGAGGCGCGGGGAGTATACGTATCCACCGGTTCCGCTTGCTCTTCTAAAAAGCAGAAGGTCAGCGCCGTGCTCACCGCAATGGGCATACCGGCGAAGCGGACCGAGGGCGCGCTGCGTTTCAGCTTGGGCGCGCTTACCACAGACGAAGAAATAGAAACCGCAATCGAGGCGACCGCGCAAGCATACGCGCAGCTCGCCGCAATCCAAAGGAGATAATCCCGATTATGAGAGAAGTACTCCTCGTGCGCTATGGCGAGGTATTTTTGAAGGGCGCAAACCGACCGCATTTTCTAAAAGTATTGACCGATAACGTGAAAAAGGCGGTCAAACCCATTGGCGGACACGTGTGGATGTCCGATTCCCGCATATACGTATCTGATTTTGAAGATTTGAACGAGTGTATTCGCCGCGTGACGAAGGTTTTCGGCATTTATTCCGTGAGCCCCGCGGTGGAAATGGAAAAGGATCTGGACGCGATCGCCAACCAGTGCGTCGAAATGATGCGCGGTTTTTCCGGAAGCTTCAAGGTGTTCGCTCGCCGTTCGGACAAGCATTTTCCGCTCAACAGTCTGGAGCTGGGCGCGGAACTGGGCGGTAGAGTGCTCGATTCCAACCCGAACCTCACAGTGGATGTGCATCACCCACAGCATCGCTTAAGCGTGGAAATTCGCGACAACGCTTACCTGTGCGTGGAAGAGATTAAGGCGGTGGGCGGTATGCCCATGGGTACCGGCGGCAAGGCGGCGCTGCTGCTCTCAGGCGGCATCGATTCGCCGGTCGCGGGATATTCGCTTATGAAGCGCGGCGTGCGCTGCTGCGCCATCCATTTCCAGAGCCCTCCGTATACGGGCGAGTTGGCGAAGGACAAGGTGCTGCAGCTCGCGGGAAAACTCGCGGAATACAGCGGCGGCATCCGCGTATATATGGTGCCGTTTACCCATTGCCAGCTCGAAATCCATGAAAAGTGTCCGGATGGGTTGGGTACGTTGATTACCCGCCGATTTATGATGCGCATTGCCGAGCAGATCGCCAAGCAGTTTGGCGCGCAGGCGCTGATTACCGGCGAAAGCCTAGGGCAGGTGGCTTCCCAGACCATGGAGGCGCTCACCTGCACCGATGCGGTGGTATCTATGCCCGTATTTCGCCCGCTGATCGGTATGGATAAGACCGAGATTATGGCGATTGCCGAACAGATCGATACCTATGAAACCTCCATACTGCCATACGAGGATTGCTGCACAGTGTTTACGCCGCGCCATCCCGTGACCAAGCCAAAGCTGCATACCATGCCCGATGCGGAGCGAAAGCTCGATATTGAAGCGTTGGTACGCGAGGCGGTGGAGAACACCGAAGTGGTTCAAATATAATCGAGGATTATGCCATGACCGTTGAAGCTTATCTCGAAACATTGCGCGGCAGCCCGTCGTTCATGCAGAACGTTACTCAGTGGCGCGTGCTGCCCGAACGTCCGGCGCGGTACGGAAGCTTTTCCTCCGCGCTGGATCGGCGCATTATTGAAGTGCTTCATGCGCGCGGCATCGATCAACCGTATATCCACCAGAGCGAGGCGATCGAGAAGGCGCTGGCGGGCGAGGATTTTGTAGTCGTTACGCCTACGGCGTCCGGAAAGACGCTGTGCTACAACGTGCCGGTGCTCCACAGCATATTGCAAAACGAAGCTTCGCGCGCGTTGTATCTGTTTCCTACCAAGGCGCTTTCTTCAGATCAGGTCGCGGAGCTCTACTCCATGATCGAGGCGATGGGGGTGGATGTCAAGGCGTATACATATGATGGCGATACGCCCGCCTCCGCTCGTACCGCGATTCGCTCCGCGGGGCACGTGGTGGTGACCAATCCGGATATGCTGCATCAGGGCATATTGCCGCACCATGCCAAGTGGGTCAAGCTGTTCGAGAACCTGCGCTATGTGGTGATTGATGAAATTCACGCCTATCGAGGGGTTTTTGGTTCCAATCTCGCCAATGTGATTCGCCGTTTGAAGCGCATATGCGCCTTCTACGGTTCGAATCCCACGTTTATTTGCTGTTCCGCGACCATTCGCAACCCGAAGGAGCTTGCGGAAACCATGGTGGGAAAGCCGGTAGCGCTCATTCATGAAAACGGCGCGCCGGCGGGCGAGCGTCACGTGATATTCTATAACCCGCCCGTGGTCAACGCACAGCTGGGCATTCGAGCCGGTTCCATACCTGAAACGAGGAAGATCGCCGCTTCGCTCCTAAAGGGAGGCGTTCAGTCCATCGTGTTTGCGCGCAGCCGCCTCACGGTGGAGGTGCTGGTGCGTTATCTCAAAGATATGGTGCGCGATCCGCTGGGCAACGCGGGGCGCGTGCGCGGCTATCGCGGAGGATATTTGCCCACGCAGCGCAGGGAGATCGAGCGCGAACTGCGCGCGGGCAACATTTCTACGGTGGTCTCCACCAACGCATTGGAATTGGGAATTGATATCGGTCAGCTGGACGCCTGCGTGCTGTGCGGTTATCCGGGCACCATCGCTTCCACTTGGCAGCAGGCGGGCAGAGCCGGAAGGCGCGGCAGCGTATCGCTCATGATTATGGTCGCCAGCTCCAGCCCGCTCGATCAATATATCATCAACCATCCGGATTATTTCTTTGGACAGCCTTCGGAGCAGGCGCTCATTAATCCGAACAACCTGTATATTCTGCTCAATCACGTAAAGTGCGCCGCATATGAGCTGCCCTTCGAGGAGGACGAGCGCTTTGCCGATCTGGAGGATACGCCGGAACTGTTGGGCTATCTCGAGGAACAGTCCATATTGCGTAGAGTGGGCGGCAGATATTACTGGATGGCGGAGGAATTTCCGGAGGCGGGCATCAACCTGCGTTCCGCTTCCGATCAGAATTTTTTGATTATCGATATTACCGATCCTACGCGGCACAGAGTGATTGGGGAAATGGATCGCTTTACCGTGCCCATGCTGCTGCACCAGTACGCCATCTATATGCATGAAGGTACGCAATATCAGGTGGAGCAGCTCGACTTTGATGATAAAAAGGCGTATATCCGCCGCGTAGACGTGGGCTACTATACCGACGCGGATCTCACCACCAGCCTAAAGGTGCTGGATGAATTTGAAAGCGCGGAGGGCGGCGCGTGGAATCGCTCGCGCGGAGAGGTGCTGGTCAGCTCTATTGTAACCGTATTTAAGAAGATTCGCTTTGATACGCATGAAAACCTCGGTTGGGGTCCGGTCACGCTGCCCGAGCTCGAAATGCAAACCACCGCCTGTTGGTGGACGCTGCCGGACGATATGGAGGCACGTTATGAGCGTGAGCCGCTCAAAAACGCCATGATCGGTCTGGCGCACCTCATGCGGCATATCGCGCCTATGTACCTGATGTGCGCGCCGCAGGATATTAACGTGGTGTATCACGTCAAGGATCCATTCACCCATAAACCCACCGTGTACCTGTATGATTCCGTGCCGGGCGGCATAGGTCTTTCAGATCGTGTGTTTGAAATGGACGACG
>JAFUAR010000328.1 GCA_017460585.1 Clostridia bacterium | reverse complement strand
GAGGCGCGGGAGCGGCTACGGGTGCAACGGGGGCTGCGGGCGCGAAGGAAGGCGCGCCGCCGATTTCTTCTACTTCAACTTCATAGGACTGACCGTTTACGGTAATTGCGAACTTGCGCATTTCAGGTTCCTCCTAATCCAATATGGTCGATAGATGGTAATGCCGTTAGAAACGACCGATCTGGTCGCGGCGGGCGGCGGCGTTCCAGCCGGATACGCGGCGCACTTTGCGCACCACGAGTTGCTTGCCGGAATCATCAAACGCGGCGATGGCAGCGGCGATTACGGCGATGAGCGCCGGATCGTCTTCTACCGTTTCTTCCGCCGGTTCGGGCGCGGAAACCGTTTCTACCACGGGCTCGGCAGCCTTCTGCGCGGCTTCCTGAGCGATGCGTTCCCGCTCCGCCTTTTTCGCGTTGATAGACTGGAAAATCTTCGCCATGATGGACACGGCGCAGATCAGTATGGTCAGCCCGGTAAATACGATGAGTATACCGACGATCGCGGTAATGCCGCCGTAGGACAGGGCGTTGAGTATATTCATGGAATCGGCCTCCTTACAGCGGCAGATTGCCGTGCTTCTTAGCGGGGCGGCTCTCGCGCTTGCCGGAGAGCATTTCCAACGCGGCGGCGATCATGCTGCGGGTGGCGGTGGGCTCAATCACATCGTCCACATAGCCCTTCTTTGCCGCGTTTACGCCGTCGGCAACGTCGTCCATATAGCGCTTTTCAAGCTCTTCGCGCTTGGCATATGGATCGTCCGCAGACTTGAGCTCATCGGCGTCGTTCAACTGAACGGCAATTCTGGGAGTAACCGCGGAAATGACCGCGCCCGGCCAAGCGTAAACCGCATCCGAAGCGGCTCTGGAAGCCAGCGCCGCGTAGCTCATGCCAATGGCGTTTCCCAAAATGACGGAAATGCGCACGTTGGTGGCTTCGGTCATGGCGAAGAGCAGCTGCGCGCCGTTGCGGCTCAGCTCGCCCTGCGGGGCGGTGGAAATCTTCATGCCCATGGAATCTACAAAGGTAACCACAGGGATGGAGAAGCAATCGCAGAAGCGGACAAAGCGGGCGGCCTTTTTACAGCCGTACACGGTAAGTCGACCTTCGTCCTTAGAAGCCTGATTGGCGATGAAGCCCACGGTGGTTCCGCCAATTTTGCCCAGCGCGGTAACCATGGACGCGGCGAAGCCTTCACCCAGCTCGGTCAGATCACCGTAATCCACGCAGGAACGAATGATATCGCGCACGTCGCTTACTTCGTTAATGCCGTTCAGCTCGAACAGCTCGCGGTTGACATCGTCTCCGGAGGGGGCGATCGCCTCATCCAGATTGTTGACCGGCAGCAGTCCCACCAGCTTGCGGGCGGCGGCAACGGCGGCTTCATCGGTGTCACAGGCGAGCTGCGCCATGCCGGAGCGCACGGAGGCTTCCGGTCCCGCCAGCGCGTTCATATCGATCTGCTTGCCGGCGACGGCGGAAACGACCTGAGGTCCGTTCACGAACAGCTGTCCGTTCTTGCTCATAATCACCAAATCGGACATACCCGCAATGGCGGAGGCGATGCCGCCGCAGGGACCCAATACCAGCGCAATCTGGGGAACAACGCCGGACAGGCTGCTTACGCGACCTGCCATTTGCGCGTAGGCGTTCATCGCGTCCGCGCCCTCGTCCAGACGCGCACCGGCGGTATCCAGTATGGCGACTACGGGAGAACCCGTCTTTTCCGCCAGATCGAGCACCTTTAATACTTTGCGGGCATGGGATGCGCCGACGGAGCCGCCGCGAACCGTGAAATCCTGCGCGTAGACGTATACGGGGCTGCCATCCACCGTGCCGTAGCCGGTGACTACGCCCGCATCCGCCATCAGGCTGTCCAGTTCAACGAAGCTCGCCGGATCCAGCAGCTGTGCCACGCGCTCTCTAGCTAAGAGCTTTCCGGCTTTTTTCTGCTGTTCGCACTTTTCCGGGTCCCCCTTGAGAATCGCCAGCTTGCGCTCGCGAATCACGGGGAGGTTGCGTTCAACATTCATCGTTTTTCCCTCCTGATCAGCTTGTTGCATATTAAAAAATCAACAACGTCCAACTTCATTTTTTCGACAATGACTCCTTTAATCCTGCTAGTTTTCGCGTTAAGTTTCGCAGATAGAGCCGCGCTTATTTTTTGCGCTTATAAAGCTTTCGCTCCAAGCTCCAAATGCGTTCGGTAAACCCACCGGGCTTAATGGTTGCCAGCGCGCGGTTCATTTCGAACATACGCGCGTCCATAAGGTCGAGTATGTGCAGCACCTCCGCCTCGGGAAACATGGGCGGCTTGGGACTGCCGTATTCGGGCAGATCGTGATGGGCGAGAATCATGTGCTCCAGCAGCATGAGCGTTTCATGGGAAACGCCCAGCTCGCGACCGCAGCGGGAAAGCTCCGAAACGCCCTGCACCAAATGCCCAATCAGCATCCCCTCCGCCGTATAGTCCGAGACCATGCCGATCTCGTCCGCTTCCATTTCGGTAATTTTGCACAGATCGTGCAGTATGACGCCCGCGGCCAGCAGGTCCCCGTCCAGCGTGGGATATACGCGGCATACGTAGCCCGCCATTTCCAGCATGGTGCTGGTGTGGTGCAAAAGTCCCGAGCGCTCCGCGTGGTGGAGCTTAGAGGCGGCGGGGTAGTAGTTGAGCTTATCGCCGCACTCCTCCAGTCGCGCCAGCACGAGCGCTTTGAGTTCCGCGTCCTCAAAGGCGTTTACGCGCTCCAGTATGAAATTGAGCATTTCGTTGGCGGGCTTCGGCGCGCAGGGTGCGAGGGCACCCATGTCGAAATCGTCCGTTTCAGCGGCTTTGCGCATTTTGTCCACGCGCAGCTGGGGTTTGCCGTTGTATTCGGTCATCAATCCACGCACGCGGAGCACATCCGCCGTATTGGGCGGCGGAGTGGAACCATCCCACATTTTGGCGTTTACTTCGCCGGAAATATCGCACAGCGTCATATCCAAATATTTGCTTCCATTCGAGGAAGTGCGCTGCTGAGCGGCGCGGGTCAGCAGGTATCCGTCAAATACCTGCCCTTTAATCATTTCTGCAAGCTGCGGCTGCGGTTTCATAAAACCTGTTTGCCTCCTTTGGGTGGATATGCCTCTATTATCTTCCAATTGGAAAACGCTGTCAACGCGGGAGCGGTGAAAATTGAAAAAAGCCGCGCATCTCGGTATTCAAGATGCGCGGTTTATGCATTACAATTTGAATATTCCTGCCGCTTCCAGTACAATGAGTACGATCACGATGCCGAGCGCGATGCCCGTTATCCAAATAATCGCGTCCATTTGCCGAAGGTTTAGCGGAATTTTGGAATACCAACGTTCCTTCTGCGCGCGAAACGCCTGCGAAAAAGGCTTGCCCTCCAACGGATCCTTTGGTTCGTTGGGAATGCGTTCCGGCGCGGACATTACTTCTTGGCGATGTACTTGCGAATATCCAAAGATACCGCCAGCACGATAACCAGACCCTGCACAACGTAGTTGTAGTAGGGGTTGACGCCCAAGAACTGCAGAATGATCTTCAACAGTTCAAATACCAGTACGCCGACCAGAATGCCCGGCACGGTGCCGATACCGCCGGTGGTGGAAACGCCGCCGATGGTGCAGCCCGCGATGGCTTCGAGCTCGTAGCCCTGTCCCATGGAGGCGGAAGCGCCGCCCGACTTCGCCGCCAGCAGATAACCAGCGATGGCGTACATTACGCCCGCGGTGGCGTAAATGCGAATCAGCGTAGCGGTGGTGTTTACGCCGGAGACCTCCGCGGCGGTCTCGTTGCCGCCGATGGCGTACATATACTTGCCGTGGCGGGTGCTGTTATAAATGAAGTAAAACAGCAAACCGAACAGCACGGCGACGAACAGCAGATAGGGCAGGTGGAAGGACTTCACGCTGCCGAGACGACCGTTGATGAGCTGGGTGTAAATCTTCTGAAAGCCGCCGATGGGCTGCGCGTCGGTAATGACCAGAGAGATGCCGTAGATGATGGTCTGCGTACCGAGCGTGGCGATGAAAGGCGGCACGTGCAGCTTGGTCACGATCAAGCCGTTGACCAAACCCCAGACTAGACCGAAAATGATAACGATGATGAACACCAAACCAATGTTCATTTCGGGCACCCACTTCCAGAGGCGACCGGTATAGTCGCCGCGCTGGCAGAGTACGCCCGCAATGCACGCGGCAAAGCCCACCTGACGACCGGCGGACAGGTCGGTGCCCTTGGTAATGAGGCAGCCGGAAACGCCCAGCGCGATCAGGAAACGCACCGCGGTGTTGCTGACCAAATTGCTGAAGTTCGCCCAAGAGAAGAAGTTATCTACCGAGCATCCCACGATCACCGCGGCAATGAGCAGCAGGAAGACAATGGGGTTGCCGGTAACAATTTTTAACGCTTTGGAAGCAAAGCTATCCCTGTTTTTTTCCATATTGATCCTCCTACTATTACTCGAACTGCGTCGCGTACGCCATAATGTTTTCCTGCGTGGCGTCCTTGCCGTTTACGAAGCCGGTTACCCTGCCGTCGCACATCACCATAATCCGGTCGGACATACCGATCAATTCGCTCATTTCAGAGCTGATCATGATAATGCTCTTGCCTTCCTTCGCAAGGTCGGCAATAATGCAGTAGATTTCGTACTTCGCGCCTACGTCGATACCGCGGGTGGGTTCGTCCAGTATGAATACATCCGGACTGTTCGCCAGCCAGCGACCGATCAGCACCTTTTGCTGATTGCCGCCGGAGAGCGACTTGATCGCCGTTTTGGAGGAAGGCGTTTTGATATTCATTTTGCGAACGTTATCCTGCACCAGCGCTTCGACCTTCTTTTTGTTGATGGCGATGCCGCGATCCAGATACTGGTTGAGCGAGGATATGGAAATGTTGTCCGCTACGCTCAATACGCCCATAATGCCGCTGCCGCGGCGGTCCTCCGTCAGCATGGCGACGCCTTGATCGATGGCGTCCTTGGGGCGGGAGATGTTCATCTCCTTGCCCTTGTACAGGATCTGTCCCGTAGTGTGCGAGCGGATGCCGAACAGACCTTCCATCAGCTCCGTGCGCTGTGCGCCGACCAGACCGCCCACGCCCAGTATTTCGCCCTTGCGCAGCTGGAAGCTGACGTTGCGGAAGGAACGGGGATTGATGGAGGTAAAGTCCTTCACCTCAAATACCACTTCGCCGGGCTGGTTAGAGCGCGGGGGATAGAGGTTGGTCATTTCTCGACCGACCATTTGGGTAATGATCATGTCGGTGGTGAGCTGCTTGGAGTCCCATGTGCCGATGTACTTGCCGTCGCGCATGATGGTGACCTCATCCGAAATACGCAAAATCTCATCCATCTTGTGCGAAATATACACAATGGCGACGTTCTCCGAGCGCAGATCGTCAATAATGCGGAACAGCGCTTCTACCTCGTTCGCAGTCAGCGAGGAGGTGGGCTCATCCAAAATGAGCACGCGGCAGTTGGCGGAGACCGCCTTGGCGATTTCTACAGATTGCATTTGCGATACGCTCAGTTCGCCCACCTTCTGCTTGGGGTCGAAGTTCATGCGTACCTTCTTGAGCAGCTCCGCGGTATCCGCGTACATCTTTTTATGATCCACCACGGGAATGAAGCCCAGCGCCTTTTTCATGGGGTAGCGCCCCAGAAAAATGTTTTCACCCACAGTGCGGGCGGGAATGGGCTGCAGCTCCTGATGAACCATGGCGATACCCTTGGTGAGCGCGTCCATGGGGTCGGAAATGGTGACCGGCTGCCCGTCCATCAAAATCTGCCCTTCATCCATCTTGTAAATGCCGAACATACACTTCATCAGCGTGGATTTTCCCGCGCCGTTTTCGCCCATTAGCGCGTGCACCTTGCCGGGGCGAAGCTTGAGCTGTACGTTGTCCAGCGCCTTAACGCCGGGGAATGATTTGGATACACCCGTCATTTCCAGAACGTATTCGGACATATGGGCAATCCCTCCTTCCGTCAATTTGCTTACTGGCGCGCTTTGCATTGTATCCGCGTTTCAATCGGATAAGATGCAAAGCGCGCGTCTCCATCAAACAATGGGTGGGCCAAGGATTGACCCACCCACCGCGTTGGTTACATATGAATGATGCTCGAATTACTGAGCGTCCACATACGCCTTGTTGACCTTTACGTAGTCAACCCAGTAGTAGTTATCGATCTCTTCGCCATTGAGCAGCGCCACGGCAACGTCAACCGCCTTGTGGGACTGACCAATGTGGTCGTTCAGCACGGTACCGGTCATTTCGCCGTCCTTAACCAGCTGCACAGCCTCTTCCAGAGCGTCTACGCCCAGCAGGTAGATATCCTCGCCCACTACGCGACCGGCGGTCTGAATGGCGGTAGCGGCGCCCAGCGCCATAGCGTCGTTGTTGCAGAATACCACTTCAACGGCATCGCCATAGGCGGTCAGCGCGTTCGCACACAGTTCCTGACCCTTGGTCTGGTCCCAGTTACCAACCTGATCGTCCAGGCACTCAACTTCGTAGCCTGCGTCGGTCAGAGGATTGATGGAGAACTCGGTGCGATACTGCGCGTCAATGTTCTCGGGATCGCCTTCGATCATGACATAGGAGATCTTGCCGTCGCCATTGATGTCGCCGTGGTTTTCCAGCTCAGCGACCATCTCGCCCTGGAAGGTACCGGACTGACGGGCATCCGCGCCAACGTAGCAAACCTGAGCGTTGTCCAGAATGCCTTCATAGGCCTCGTCCAGAGTGTTGCCGTCCGCGTCATAGGCCAGAGGCTCGCGGTTGATCAGCACAACGGGAATCTCGGCGGCGACGATCTGGTCGATTACGGCGTCCGCGGAGGAGGTCTGCACCAGGTTCAGGATGATGACATCCACGCCCTGGGTGATGAAGTTCTGGATCTGGTTGGTCTGCTCGGCCATATCGTTCTTGCCGTCCGCCATGATGACTTCGTACTTCACGGTATCGGTCTCGAGGGACTTGAAGTAGTTCTCAATCTCATTGCGGTACAGGGTCATGAAGTTGTCGGTGAACTGGTAGATGGAAACGCCGACCTTGTAGGTCTTGGCTTCTTCCGCGGAAGCGATGCAGAGCGCGCTCAGCATCATTGCCGCTACCATCAGGATCGCGAGAAACTTTTTCATGGGGTATCTCTCCTTTTGTTTATGTTGGCTTTCCCAAAGCCAGTGTAACAAAGAAAACTTTGTTAAATATATTATATGCAAAACCATCGATTTGTCAATATACGATAAACCAATAAACTCCACATTTAAAAAGTTTGCAGATTATTCATAATTATGTTTATAGACGGATTAAAGCTGCGCGGCGGTCATGAGCTTTCCGGATTGCTTCGCCTGCTGCATGACGCGCTCCATAGCCCTATTGATTTCGCCAATGCAGATTCCAGCGTCAATCACGCGCTCGCAGGTATTTGTGAGTTCGAGCGCGCGCCGAAGCGCGGCTTCGCCAATGGGCATGAACGGCGTTTCAGCAACCACCTCCTGCGCCAGAACGCGGGCCAAGCGGGAGTCGATATCGTTTGTATACAGTATGCCCGCGGCGAAGGGGGTTTGTTCGCGCTGCAGCCTGCGGTATACGGGAATGCCGCTGCCGCCGCTGGATAGTACCAACGCGCGGGGATTGCCCTGTATGGCGGGCAATTCAATGCTGCCGAATTCGGGATCGTACGTGCCGCCTCGCAAACCATAGAGCTGCTCTATGGCGTCCGCCTGAAATACCTCCTCGGGCTTGCCCGCGCGAGCGATGGTTTCGCCCTTCACGCACACTACCCAGTCGGAAACCTTCTGCGCCAGATCAATTTCATGCAGCGAAAGAATTACGGCGATCTGCCGCTCTCGCGCCATTTTGCGCAATATCTCCAATAGCTCCAGCTTGTGGCGAATATCCAGAAACGAAGTCGGTTCGTCCAGCACGATCAGCTCCGGCTCCTGACAGATGGCTCTGGCAAGCAATACGCGCTGGCGCTGTCCGTCGGATATGGCGTTGAAATCGCGATCGCGCAAATCGAGCGCGTGCACCGCCTCCATGGCGGCGGCGGTTTTCTCCCGATCCTCTTTGGTGAGCAGACCCAGCCTGCCGGTATATGGGTAACGACCGGAGGCGACGATATCCCAGCAGGTCATGAGTTCGGGCTTCATGCGCTCCGTGAGCACCACCGCCATGCGCGTGGCGAGCGATTTGTAGGAGAGACTGTGCAGCGCGCTTCCGTCGATTTCCACCGTTCCGCCCAGCGTTTTGAGCTGGCGGGTAATGCTTTTGAGTATGGTGGACTTGCCCGAGCCGTTGGGACCGATCAGCGTAACAATTTCGCCTCGGGATACGTCCAGCGAGATATCGCGAATCAGGGGCTTGCCGTCGTAGCCAACTACGAGGCTCTGCGTTTGCAAATAGATCTTCGGCATACGGCTCACCTCTCCTTTTGGCGGTTCAGCATCATGGCGATGACCACCGGCGCGCCGAACACGCTGGTTACGGTGCTGATGTTGAGCTCGGTGGGCGCAAACGCCGTGCGGGCGATCAGGTCCGAGAACATACAGAATACCGCTCCGCCCAAAAATGTGGCGGGAATCACTACGATGGGCTTCGAGGTGTTGAGCGCGCGTTTGATGAGGTGCGGCACGGCGATGCCTACAAACGATATGGGTCCTGCAAACGCGGTGACGCAGGCGGACAGCGGGCTGGAAAGCAGTATGAGCGCCCGCCGGAAGAGCTTTATGTTTACGCCCATGCTCTGGGCGTACGCTTCGCCCAGCTGGTAGGCGCCGATGGGCTTGGAGAGTAAAAAGACCAGCGCTACCGTAATGCCGACCAGCGCGGCAGCGAAAGCGACTCCGTCCCACGACATACCCGAGAAGCTGCCCAACGACCAGCCGTGTAGATTGACGATATCGGATTCCTGTGCGAATGTGACCACGAAATCCGTCGCCGCGGAGCAGATGTAGCCGATCATGATTCCCGCGACCAGCAGCGTCGCCATGTGCTTGAGCCGCCGCGACATAACCAATATGAACCCGACCGACATGAGCGAGCCGATGAAAGCGGCGACCACCAGCGCCCACGAGGATACCGCGCCCACGCGTCCCATGAAATAGATCATGGTCAAAGCGACAATGAGCTTTGCGCCTGAGGAAATGCCCAGCACGAATGGACCGGCAATGGGGTTGGAGAAGAAGGTTTGCAGCAGGAAGCCGGAGAGCGACAGCGCGCCGCCCAATATCGCCGCCATCAATATGCGGGGCAGGCGAATCTTCCATATAATAGAAACCAGACGCGTCTCTCCTGTACGCCACAGCAGTATGCGGGCAATTTCTCCCACCGAAATGGGCACGGAGCCTATGTTGATGTTCAGCACGACGATCAGGCAAAAAGCCAGCGCAAGACCGATGAATACGCCGGTAATGCGCGCCGTGGAGCGGTTGGCGGATTTCATTGTGATCCCTCCCCAAATGCGCGGCGCGAGGCGAGGGCAAAAGAAAAGTGCCCGCCTTCCGATAGGGAACACGGGCACAGTATAGGGACGCCTCGCTTGAGTGCGATGCGTTTATCCGCTTGCACTGGTGCAGCCGCTTTCGTCGGAAGCCTTGCGCCGTCGTTTTCAGCAGGTTTCCTGACTTACGGTTCATACGAGACGGACCGCCTTCTCACGCATGACGCAATGGCGCAATGGTCCGCGCTCTACCCGAATACAGTGACCGGATCGTTCGGGATTCTCACCCGATTCCCTATTATCCCCAAATGCGGGGCACTGAAACGCTTTACCATATTATATGGGATGGGCGCGGGAATGTCAACGGAATTGTCAGGAAAGGGAAAAGTGATGAAACTCGAGCAAGAATCACTTGACAAGGAGAGGTCAATTTAGGATAATTAAAGTAGGAAATCCCACTTTATAGATCATCCCACGCAGAGGAGGGACAATCATGCAAGGGATTATTCGCGAATACGATGCTCGCCTTGATGCAAAACGTAGAATTACATTAAGAAGCGTTCTTTTTGAATACTACCATGTATCTGAAATGGAGGATGGAAAGATCATACTGGAACCGAGGGAGTTAACCGCCCCTTTCCAAGTTTCTGAAAGAACGCTGAACATGATGGATGAGAGCGTCCGAAACATGAGGATGGGAAAGATATCCGACGCCGTGGATTTGTCGGAGTTTGACGACTGAAATGTACGCGATACACATGGGTGTTCCAGAGATGAAGCAGCTCTGGGATGATTTGCAGATGAAACACGAAAGCGGTACCATCAACAAGGCGGAAGCAAAGCTTCGCAAGCTCATGGGTAAAGCCATGCGCTTGATTTCGACTGATCCCAGATACCCGGGCTTGCAAACGCATGAGATACCCGCATTGACCCGACGATATGGCATGAAAGTATGGCAATCGTATTTGGAAAACAACACTCCGAAGGCGGGCAGGATCTTCTGGGTGTATGGTCCGAACCAAGGGGATATCACAATCATCGGACTTGAGCCTCACCCAGAAGATAAGGCAAACGCCTATCGGAAAATCACCCTGTCATCCATGACGGGCGATACGATTTAGCGCTTGCCGTTTTTTCGCTTTGGATGCCGCACTTGACGGAAGGTTTGCTTTATTGTATAATTCTGTTAAGGAATTCAATTAGAGGGGGCGAGGGTACAAGGTGTTTTCTTCCAGATTAAAGAGCGAGCGGGCGGATATGCTCGCCAAGGCATTTTTAACCCTTGAAAACGAGGAGGACTGCTATCGCCTGTTTGAGGATTTGTTTACCATACGGGAGATACAGGATTTGGGGCAGCGGCTCGAGGTGGCGGATATGCTCAGCAGAAAGGCGACCTACGCCGAAATTGTGGAAAAAACGGGCGTATCCACCGCGACCATCGGGCGCGTCAATCGCGCGCTGAATTACGGCGCGGAAGGATACCAGCGCGTTTTGTCGCGGATCCAAGAAAAGGAAACGAACGAATGATTGATTTGACTCAACTCAACGCTCCGCAGCGGACTGCCGTGGAAACCACGGAGGGCCCGCTGCTCGTTTTGGCGGGCGCGGGCAGCGGCAAAACGCGTGTGCTGACCTATCGCGTGGCATATCTCATGGAGCGCGGCGTAGCGCCTTGGAAGATATTGGCCATTACCTTTACCAACAAGGCGGCGAGGGAGATGCAGGAGCGCGTGGTCGCGCTCACCGGAGAAGCGGGGGAGGAAGCGTGGGTTTCCACCTTCCATTCGTTTTGCGCGCGCGTACTGCGCCGCGATATTGAAAAGCTGGGCTACCAGCGTTCGTTTACCATATATGATTCGGACGATAGCCTGAGCGTGCTTCGCACCGTGGCGCGCGCCCTAAAGCTGGATGAGAAGAAGTATCCGCTTAAAATGCTGCGCGCGCGCATATCCGACGCGAAGAATCGCCTGCTCAATCCCAAGGAGTGGCTGGAGGAATCCGAGGGCGATGATTTCTCGCAGAACGTATATCAGGCATATACGCAATACGAAAAGGCGCTGCGCGAAAACAACGCGCTGGATTTTGACGATCTGCTGGTGAAGACGCTCACGCTGCTGGTGGAGCACCCGCCCGTACTCGAATACTACAGCGACCGCTTTCAGTATATCATGGTGGATGAGTATCAGGATACGAACCGCGCGCAGTACGAGCTGGTGAGCTTGCTGGCGCGGCGCAGGCAGAACCTGTGCGTGGTGGGCGACGACGATCAGTCTATATACGGCTGGCGCGGCGCGGATATTCGCATTATACTCAATTTTGAAAGCGATTTCCCGAATGCCAAGGTGATCAAGCTCGAGCAGAATTATCGCTCCACGGGCAATATACTGGACGCGGCGAATCAGGTCATCGCCCACAACCGTGGCAGGAAGGAAAAAGCGCTCTGGACGCAGAGCGACGAGGGCGCGCGCATCGCGCTATATAACGCGATGGACGAGCGCGAAGAGGCAAGCTTTGTGGTGCGCATGGCGAATAAGCGCATTGGAGAGGGCACCAAGCCGGGCGGTATCGCGGTATTGTACCGCACCAACGCGCAGTCGCGCGTGCTGGAGGAGGCGTTTGTGCGCTCCGGCATTCCGTACCGCGTATACGGTGGTTTGCGGTTTTACGAACGCAAGGAGGTCAAGGACCTGCTGGGCTATATGCGCGCTATCGCCAATCCTATGGACGACGTGGCGCTGCGGCGCATTATAAACGAGCCAAAGCGCGGCATCGGCGAAAGCACGGTGGAGGCGCTGCAGGCGTGGGCGACGGAGCACGACGACAGCCTGTTTAACGCCGTGCTGGATGCGGAACAGATCGAGCTCACGAGCCGGGCGCAGAAGGCGGTCGGCGGGTTTAGCGCGCTTTTGATGGAGCTGAGCGAGGCGTTCTACGCATTGAAGCCCTCCGAATTTCTGGAAAAGATTATAGAGCGCACGGGCTACGTGGATCAGTTGAAAAAGTCGGACCTGCCGGAGGATAAAGCCCGATTGGAAAATATACAGGAATTGCAGGGCGCGGTTTCCGAATTCGAGCGTTTAACGCCCGAAGGTACCGTGAGCGATTATTTAGAACAAGCGGCGCTCATGACGGATACGGACTCCTTGGATGAGCGGCAGGGTATGGTTACCCTCATGACGCTGCATTCCGCCAAGGGTCTGGAGTTCGATATTGTGTTTCTGCCAGGCATGGAGGAAAATATATTCCCGCTGACCCGCGCTCAGTTTGACGAAACGCAAATGGAAGAGGAACGCAGGCTGGCATACGTGGGCATTACCCGTGCGAAGAAGGAGCTGATTCTCTCCCATGCGCGCAATCGAATGCTGTATAATAATCGGCAAATGAATCCGGTTTCACGCTTTGTGGAAGAAATTCCCCAGCGGCTTATTCGCTCCGCTTCCTCCAGAGAGGAGACGCGCCGCGCGCCGCTGCCCTATGGTACGCGCAGACAGAGCGTGCCGACGGAGGGGCGTAACGCGTATGGCGGCGCGCTGGGCATTTCCGGCGTGCGAAAGGGCTTTGGCGAAACCAAGGTGGTGCAATCCGCCGCGCGGCGCGTGCAGGGCGTACAGCTGTTTCGCGCGGGTGATTCGGTTGTGCACCGCACATTCGGCGCGGGTAAGGTGACCGAGGTATTTGAGGATAACGGCGAACAGAAGGTGCGCGTGGATTTCGGTCAACGCGGCGAGCGCGTGTTCAACGCGAGTATCGCGCCGATCATTAAGGTAGGGGGCTAAGGCAATATGGACCGTATGCGGGCGCTGGTGGACCGGCTGAATGAAACGGCTTATCAATACTATACGCTTGACGCGCCGACCATCTCCGATAAGGAATGGGACGCGTTGTACGATGAGCTGACAGCGCTGGAAGCGCAGACGGGCGTTCGCCTGCCGGATTCGCCCACCCGCCGCGTAGGCGGCGCGGTGCTGAGCGGGTTTGAGCCCCATACCCATATCGCACGGCTGTGGAGCATGGGCAAGGCGCAGAGCGAAGACGCGCTGATCGACTGGGCAAACCGCGCCAAACGGTTGTGGAGCGATGCGGCGGGCGAGGACGCGCCGAATTACGCCTATGTGGTGGAGCACAAGTTCGACGGGCTCACCGTAAATCTAACCTATGAGCGCGGCGTGCTGGTGGGCGCGGCAACGCGCGGCAACGGCGTGACGGGAGAGGAAATATTGCCGCAGGCGCAGACCATACGCTCCATACCGCTCTCCATTCCCTTTCAGGGGCGCATGGAGGTGCACGGCGAGGCGTTCATGCGCATTTCCGCGCTCAATGAATACAATAAGACCGCAAAAGAGCCCTTAAAGAATCCTCGCAACGCGGCGGCGGGCGCGCTGCGCAATCTCGACCCGCAGGTAACGGCTTCTCGCAAGCTGGATGCGTGTTTTTACGATGTGGGCTATATCGAGGGTCGGCGCTTTTCCACCCAACAGGAAATGATGGACTTTCTGCGCGAAAACCATTTTCCCGTATCGAATTGCGAGATCGAGTGCGCGAGCATGGACGATGTGCTGAAGGCGGTGCGCTCCGTAGAAGCATCGCGCGAGCAGCTGGATTACATGATTGACGGCGCGGTGATCAAAATTACGGATTTCGCCGTGCGCGACGCGCTGGGTTATACAGATAAGTTCCCGCGCTGGGCGGTGGCGTATAAGTTTGAGGCGGAAGAGACCACCACCACGGTGGAAAGCGTGGAGTGGCAAATTGGGCGCACGGGCAAGCTCACGCCGCTGGCGCACGTATCGCCCGTGGAACTCGCGGGCGCGACGGTGCGCCGCGCCACGCTGAACAACTGGTCGGACATTCAGCGCAAGGATGTGCGCATAGGTTCGCGCGTATGGATTCGGCGCTCCAACGAGGTCATTCCGGAAATATTGGGGCGCGTGGATGAAGAGCAGGAAAACGAAACGCCGGTGATACGTCCCGAACGGTGTCCGGTATGCGATACCCCGCTGATCGAACGCGGGGCGCACATCTTCTGTCCCAATCGCGACGGCTGCCGCCCGCAAATCGTCATGCGCCTTTCGCATTTTGCCAGTCGGGACGCGATGGATATCGATACCTTCTCGGAAAAGACGGCGGAGCAGCTGGTGGACGCGGGGCTTTTGCAGGAAGCGGATCAGCTCTATTCGCTCGATCGAGACGCGCTCGTCGGGCTGGATCGCTTCGGTGAGAAGAAGGCGGACAATCTGATTCAAGCCATAGAGAAGAGCAAGAATCGTCCGCTCAGCGCGTTCATTTATGCCATTGGCATTCCCAATATCGGCGCGAAAACCGCGCGTGATCTGGCGGAACGCTTCCGCTCGCTCGACGGGCTGCGCGCCGCCGATCGAACCGCGCTGGTGGAAATTGACGACGTGGGCGATACGGTCGCCGATTCCATTATTGGCTTTTTCGAGGATGCGGCGAACGTGCGTCTGGTAGATGCGCTCCTGCAAAACGGAGTAACGCCCCAGCCGCCCAAAGCGCGCGCGGCGGGCGGCGCGTTTGAGGGTATGACTGTGGTCATTACCGGCACGCTGGAGCGTATGTCCCGCGCGCAGGCGGAGGAGGCTGTTCGCAGCGCCGGAGGAAAGGCGGCGGGCAGCGTATCCAAGAAAACCTCTTTGGTGGTAGCGGGAGAAGCCGCCGGCAGCAAGCTTGCAAAGGCGCAGGCGCTGGGCGTGCCGGTCATCGACGAAGCGGAATTCTTCAAACGACTTTTTACCCAAAACGGTGGAAATACCGACGCGGCGGGCGTATAATCGCTATATATCCTTTGGCGGGAGTTGAGACCCATGTACAGTAGGACCGGATACGGTCGCGCGACCTGTGAAATCGACGGGCGACAAATGACGGTAGAACTCAAATCCGTCAACCATCGTTTCCTCGATTTGTCGTTTCGTATGCCCCGAAATCTGTTGTTTCTGGAAGAGACGGCGCGCAAGGCGCTGGGCGCGCGGTTGGCGCGCGGGCACGTAGATGTGTTCATTACTTACCAGAACCATAGGCGCGATGCGCGCAAGGTTTGCGCGGATACGACGCTGTTCGAGGCGTACGCGCAGGCGCTGGAGGGCTTGACCGGCGTTGGACTCAAGGACGATCGCACGCTCATGTCCATTGCCCGCCTGCCGGACGTGCTCACCACAGAGGAGGCGGAGGAGGATCAGCAGGCGGTCACCGCGCTCATGCGGGAGGCGCTCGATCGCGCGCTCGACCAGCTGATTGCCATGCGAGGGCGCGAAGGGCTGGAAATGACCGGCGATCTGGGCGAGAAGCTCGCCGCGCTGGAAAATATGCTCCGGCAGGTCGAGGAACGCTATCCGGATACGGTGCGCGAATATAAAGAGCGTCTCAAGGCTTCGGTGGTCGAACTCATCGGGCAGGAGATGGACGAGGCGCGCCTTTTGCAGGAGGTCGCCGTCATGGCGGACAAGAGCGCCATTGCCGAGGAAACCGTGCGTCTGCGCAGCCACATCGGGCAATTCCGCGAGCTATTGCAAAGGGAAGAACCCGTGGGCAGGCGATTGGATTTTCTGGTACAGGAGATGAACCGCGAGGTCAATACCATATCCTCCAAGTCGCAGGATGTGCCCATTACGCGCCTTGCGGTGGACATGAAGGCGGAAATCGAAAAGCTGCGCGAGCAGCTACAAAATGTGGAATAGGGGAAGGGGTCGAAGCGATATGGCGAAACGGGGAAGGCTGTTTGTGGTATCCGGACCTGCCGGCGCGGGCAAATCGGAAATCGTTCGCGCGCTGCTCAAGGCGCATAACGACGTGGGTTTAAGCGTTTCCTGCACCACCAGAGCGCCGCGCCCCGGCGAGGTGAATGGTGTGAGCTATCACTTCGTAACCGAAGAGCGCTTTCAGGAATTGATTGACGAGGGCGCGTTTTACGAGTGGGCGTTCGTGCACCAAAACCGCTACGGCACGCTGAAATCCGCCGTAGAAAAGGAACTGGCGGAGGGACGAGATCTTTTATTGGAAATCGACGTGCAGGGCTGTATGCAGGTGCTTGAGCAGAATCCGGAAGCGACCAGCGTATTCGTATGCCCGCCCAGCCGCGACAATTTGGAAAAGCGGCTGCGCGATCGCGGCACCGAAACGGAGGAATCTATCCGCGTGCGCTTAAACAACGTGGCGCGCGAAGTGGAAACCGCCTATCGCTACGATTATGTAATTATCCATTACGATTGGTCGGAGGTTCCGAATGCGCTGCAGATCGCCGCAGACGAGCTGTACGCCATTATTACATCCAAACGACTGGAAAAGAACAATCGAATCGACTTTTTAAACGAGCTCTCCGAAGGGCTGAAAAAGAACTGATATACGCAGGGAGGTTGTTGTACCATGATGATCGATCCGCCCATTGGCGAATTGTTGGAAAAGGTGGATTGCCGCTATACGCTGGCGGTAGAAGCGGCGAAGCGCGCCAGAGAGATCATCGGCGGCGGTATGCCCCTGATCGACACCAAGGAGACCAAGCCGCTGGCCATCGCCATTGATGAAATCAACCGCGGTCTCATCAACTACACTCGGGAGGCGGAGCAGCTGCCGGAGATTTGATGGCGAAGCCGAATGGAGCCGAAATAACGAATATGAGCGAAAACCCGCTTTTTGAAAAAAGTACGGGCTTTCTCTTGTTCGCGTACAAACGGAGGATGGAATATGCTGCGGGATAAGCATATTGTCCTGGGGGTCAGCGGCGGCATTGCCGCCTATAAAGCCTGTGATATTGTCAGCCGATTGAGAAAGCGCGGCGCACAGGTGCGCGTGGTGCTCACGACGCACGCCTGCCAGTTTGTGGCTCCGCT
>JAFUAR010000327.1 GCA_017460585.1 Clostridia bacterium | reverse complement strand
CGCGGACCAAGTGTCCGCTTCCTTGCAGGTTTTGCGCCCGGAAACCGCATAGCGGTTTTAGCAAAACCTGAGGGGGTGGCAGTGGCGGGGGATGGAATCCCCTGTCCACTTACTGTTCAGCCGTAGGCTGAACAGTAACAAAAGAGGGACCATGGTCGCCGTCCGGATTGGACGCGCCATGGTCTTATCTTTTCTACACGCCCTGCAGGGCGGGGTAAATTTTACGGTAGCGGAGGTACTGCGCGTCGTAGAGCGCGCGCAGGGAGGCGTCCGGCTGTACGGTTTGCGCGCCCTCGCGCTTGAGACCTTCCACAAACGCGTCGTAGCCCGCGAGCGCGCCCTCGCCAATGAGCGCCGCCGCGGCAATCGCCCGCGCAGGCAGCGTATCGGCATTGGAAAATACGGTCACCGGCTTGCCCAGTACGTTGCATAGTATTTCGCGCCAAATCGCAACGCGCGCGCCGCCGCCGATGAGCGAAATCTCCTGCGGTTCGGTGCCCAGCTGCTCCAAGCCCTGCCGTATGGAGAACGCCACGCCCTCCAGCATGGCGCGCGAAAGATCGCAGGCGCGCGTATCGGGGCTCAGACCGATGAACGCGCCGCGCGCCTTTTCATCCAGCACGGGAAAGCGCTCGCCGGTGAGATAGGGCAGCGCCATTACGCCGTTCGCCCCGGGCACGCTTTGCGCAAGCAGCGCGTCCATACGCGCGTAGTCGGGCGAATCGTCATGCGAAAACAGCGTGGAAACCCAGCGGTGCGCGCCTGCGCCGTTTAAGAAGGGCACGATGTTGATGATTTTGCCCTCCGGCATGGCGCCCAAATTGAACACGCCCTCGCGCCGTAGCGCGCTTTCAGAGAGCGTCGCCACCCAGCCGGAGGTGCCCAGATTGATGTTGTATTGCCCGGGTCGACTCAAGCCGCTCGCCAGCGAGGTCGCGCCCGCGTCGCCCGCGCCCGCGTATACCGGCGTACCCTCGGCGTAGCCCGTTTTCAACGCGGCGGAGGCGGTCACCGTGCCCACGCGCTCGTGCGAAGCGCAAAGCCTCGGCAGCTTGTCGATGCGAAGCCCCGCCGCGCCTACGATGGTTTCGTCCCACTGTCCGCTTTGCAGGTTCATGCAGCCCGCGGTGGAGCAGGAGGTGCGGTCGGAGGCGAACGCGCCGGTGCACTTTGCCGCGACATAATCCTTGCTGCTAATCAGGAAGCAGCGCGTGCGCGCGTAAACCTCGGGCTCGTGCCGCTTCAGCCAGAGCATTTTGGGCAGGCTGATCGACCCGTCGAAGGGGTTGCCCGTGCGCGCTAGTATTGCCTGCGCGCCCACGGCTTCCTGAATAGCGCGCGCCTCTTCGCCCGCCCTGCCGTCAGAGTAGAGTATGGCGTTGCGCAGCGGGCGCAGGTCTTCGCCTACGGGAATTACATCCTGCATCTGTCCGCTCATGCATATGGCGCAAACGGGTTCGCCGTATTCCTTTTGCATATCGCGGCTCAATCGGCAAAAGGCGCGCCACCAGTCGTCGGGGCGCTGTTCATGGAAATCGCCCGCATGCAGGGTTTCAAGCTCCACGGAGCCCTGCGCCACCGTGCGACCGTCCTCCAATACGAACGCGCCCTTGACCGCGGTGGTGCCAATATCAAATGTGGCGATGGTGCGCATATCAATTCGCCTTTCCCAGCCGCCCCGCCTTGCGGAGTATGACTGCCAAAATAATAATGACGCCTGTAATAATATCCTGCATATAGGTGGGCATTTGCAGCATGGTGAGCCCGTTTTCCAAGCAGCCCAATATTGCCGCGCCCACCAGCGTGCCGGGCACGTTGGGCACGCCCTGCCTAGATACCGTGCAGCCAATGTAGACCGCCGCGTACGCCTTGAGGAAGTAGGCGTCGCCCGCCGTGGTGTTGGCGGAGCCCACGCGCGAAGCGAGCAGCATACCCGTAATGGCAGACATACCCGCGCACAGTATAAACGCGAGGGTCTTGTTCAGCGCCACGCGAATGCCGGCGATGCGCGCCGCCTCCTCGTTGCCGCCAATGGCGTACATTTGCCGCCCGGGCACCGTGTGGCGCATGAAGAAGGTGAACAGCAATACGAACACTACCATAATGACGGACAGCAGCGGTATGCTGCCCAGCTTGTAATTGCCCAGCCAGCTAAACTGCGGCGGAATGTTTTGGAACACGGTCGCGCCGCCGGTTAAGCGGAAGATCAGCCCCGAAACCACGGTGGACATACCCAGAGAGGTGATGAAGCTGAGCACCTGAAAGCGGGCGACGATGAACCCGTTTACCAGTCCCAGCGCCATGCAGACCAAAAGCGGCAGCAAAAAGCACAGCGGCATGGGCAAGCCGTTCACCGCCAGCATGGCGGCAATGACGCCGCCCAAGCTCGCCATGGAGCCGATGGACAGGTCGAATTCGTTTACGCTCATGACCAGCGTCGCGCCGGTCGCGATGAGCGTAAGCGGCGCGATTTGCCGCGTGACGTACAAAAAGTTCTTTACCGTGAAAAACGCCTTGGGCTTGAGCGCGCTGAACAGCGCGATAATGATGCCAAGCGCCACCAGCGT
>JAFUAR010000326.1 GCA_017460585.1 Clostridia bacterium | reverse complement strand
CCCCACATCACGGTGCGATGACCGTCGGTAGACATTGCCCAATCGATGAGCTTGAGCACTTCGTCAATGTGCTCGGTATTGTAGCCAATGCCCATGTAGCTTTCGCAGGGGTCCTGCGCGATTACGCCGCTGCGTCCATCAGGTCCTACCGGCGGGTCAATCACGGTCAGAGAATCTTCGGAGTTGCTCTCGGTGTAGCCGAAGCGGGAAACGACGTTGCCTGCCGCGGACCACCAGCCGCACCAGTAACCGAATTCGCCGCGGACCACCTTTTCCTGCGTCTGCTGATAGGTGGCGGTGAACACTTCGGGATCGATCAGACCCTCGGCGTAGATATCGCGGATGTAAGCGAGCGCCGCCTTGTAGTCGTCGCTGATTACGTTGGTAACGACCTTTTCGCCATCCTCGCTCAGGAAGTACGCCTGATCGGGGCGAGCGCCGAACGCACCGAAGAACGGAGTCAGGGAATAGTAGGTCTGCGCGCCGCTGAAGCCGTAGGTGTCGTCCACGCCGTTGCCGTCGGGATCGTTCTTGGTGAACGCGCGCATGACTTCCGTGAACTCATCCAGCGTGGTGGGCACTTCCAGACCCAGCTTTTCCAGCCAGTCTGTGCGGATGTTTTCGGAGTAATAGGAGCGGGCGATGGTCACGCTGGGAATGCCGTAGATCGCGCCGTCAAGGGTGGTGCGGGCGAGCATATCGTCTGCGGTGTAGCCTACTACGCTGTTCAAGTACGCGATGATGTTTTCATAATCATACACGCGATCGGTAATATCGTAAAACGCGCCTTCCGCGGCATAGCCCTGGAAGGTAGCCGCGTCCATGAACGCCATCAGGTCCGGAATGTCGCCGGAGGTCATGTACAGCGCCAGCTGCTGCTTCCAGTTGTCGCCGCCCTGAATCAGATTGATGTCGATACCCAGTTCATCAATGATATACTGGTGAGTGAGCTCGGTGAATTCGTTGATGGGGCGCGTGCTCTGGTAGAACAGCGTCAGAGTGACAGGCGCTTCTTCCGCGACCGCGCCGGGAATCAGCGCGAGAAGCATCAAAACCGCAATGAACAGGGACAATGCTTTCTTCATGGGTTCTTCCTCCTTAATCATTTATTACAAAGCCTTGCGGCTTGTAATTCAATTACTTACCCCTTTAGGGAGCCGACCATAATGCCCTTTACAAAGTAACGCTGCAGGAAGGGATATACGCAAATAATGGGCAGCACTGTAATGACGATCATGGCGCATTTCAGCATTTCCGATGGGAGATTCTGGGTGCCGTCGTCGTAGAGCATGGTGTTGAACTCGCTGCTCATCAATATCTGGCGCAGTATGGCTTGAATGGGGAATTTGGCGCGGTCGGTGATGAACAGTATGCTGTAGAAATACGCGTTCCAGTAGGATACGGCGTAAAACAGCGTAATGGTTGCCAAAGAAGGCATAGAGAGCGGCAGCAATATGCGGAAGAAATAGCCCAGATAGCTGGAACCGTCTATGGAAGCCGCCTCGTACAGCGCGTTTGGAATGCTCTTAAAGAAATTGCGCAATATTACGGTATTGTACGTGCTTATGGCAAACGGCATTATGAGCGACCAGCGGCTGTTCAGCAGCCCCAGATCGCGCACCTGCAAATAGAAGGGCACGAGTCCGGCGTGGAATAACATGGTGAATACCACGAACATGGTCATAAGCTTGTTTCCCGGCAGCTCTGTGCGGGAAAGTACAAACGCGCTCAAGCTGGTGAGCACCATGCTGATGACCGTGCCGATCAGCGTGACATATAGCGTGTTGCCATAGGCGACGGGTACCAGATTGTTGCGGAAAACCTGCTGGTAAGATTCCAGATGGATACCATCCGGCCAGAGTAGCACCGTGGAATTGGTCACGTGAGCGATGGAAGAAAATGAGGTGACGATGACGTACCAGAATGGGTACAGCGTGCAGATCAAAATAAGTATCATAATGAGCGTGTTGCACACATTGAATATGATATCGGCTCTGCCGCGAACCTGTCGATTGTTCACCAGATTCCCCCCTCTCCGTCGGTCATGCGCTTGGTGATTAGGTTGGTGCCCAGTACCAGTACGAAGCCGATGAGCGATTTAATGAGACCGACCGCGGTCGCCATGGAGAAATTATTTGTGGAATACAGCCCTACGCGGTAAATGTAGTAATCCAGCGTTTCGCCGGTTTCATATACCATTTCGTTGAGAAGAATGTAGATTTGATCGAAATTAACGCTCAATATATTGCCTACCTGCAATATGAGCATGACCGATATGGTGGAACGAATGCCCGGCAGCGTTACGTGCCATAGGCGCGCCATGCGTCCCGCGCCGTCGATATATGCCGCGTCGTATAGCTGCTCGTCTACGCCGGTAATTGCGGCAAGGTATACAATCGCCGACCAGCCGAGGCTTTTCCAAATGCCGGAGACCACCACGATTTTGCGAAACGCGGAATTCATGCCGATGAAGTTTTGCGGCTGCCCGCCCAATGCGGCGATGACATTATTAATGGTGCCCGTATTGAGCGACAGCAGCATATACACCAGACCGCCCGCGACCGACCACGATATGAAGTGGGGCAGGTAGCTGATGGTCTGTACCGTTTTTTTGAATTTCGGCGCGCTGATTTCGTTCAGCAGCAGTGCGAATATAATGGGAGCGGGGAACCCGAACACCAAATTTTGCGCGCTGATAATGAGCGTATTGCGGAAGGCGCGCCAGAACATGGGCGCGGCGAACATCTGGTTGAAATTATCCCAGCCGACCCAAGGGCTGCCCGCAATACCGCGTATGACCGAAAACTTCTTAAACGCGATGGTCACGTTGAGCATCGGCTTGTAGCTGAACAGCACATACCAAACGACCACCGGAATGAATAGCAGATATAGCTGCCAGTATTTTTTCAGTATGTCCTTCAGGCTTCGCCGGTGCGCCTGCTTAAAACTCAATGATTTTTCCATCGTAAGCGACCTCGATTCCTTCGTCCTTTAGCATAGCGGCGTATTCGTCGTGCGGGGGCGTCCAATGGGGACAAATGTGCGTCAGGTGGAAGTTTTGACCGTGCTTCCATACCCCGTGCTCCTGAAACAATCGCAACATTTCGCGGTTCTTCTTGAGCGACATATGGAAATCAACGGTTGCGCCCAATCCAAAGGTGCCTTCCATAATGATGCAATCGTATTTCTGCGAAAGTACGATATCCAGCATATCCGCGTCGTATCCGCCGGTGTCCGAAGCGTATAGCAGCGTCTTGCCTCCGCGTTGAATAATGTAATTGTGGCAAAAGCCGGGAATGCTGGTGTGGCGAGAACGCACGGGAATGAACGTGAGGTCATCCTGTGTTTGCGCAACGCCGTCCTCGATCAGGTGGAAGGTAACCATCGTGTTCTGAAATTGTTCCATTACACCGTTTTGAGCAAACAACGCCTTGCGCGTGTGGGCGTTTCCGTATACATGGAGCATGGGGAGTTCAGTAAAGCAAGGGCTGATTTTTTCGCACTTTTCTTCCCATGAAAGTCTGCGCAGCGCGGGCGCCATGGCGCGCTTTTCCAAAAACTCCGGCGCGAAGTGATCCATATGCGGATGAGTGACCAGCAGCCCGCGTATTTTAGCAGGCGAAATGCCGATGCGGGGCGCCATAGAGGCGAAGTGCGCGTTCATATCAATTAGATAATCGTCGTCCAGCAACGCGCAGCTGTTGCCTCGTATATTTCGACCGCCCAGCTTGCGCGCCTTGGCGCAGTTTGGGCACTCGCACCAGACCCCCGGATATCCTTCGCCAGCGCTCGTTCCAATGAATGTAATCTTCATGATGAACTCCTCCCCCATTACGCATACCATGTCCTATTTACAATGTTATCATTGGAAACGCTGAAAATTCAATATCAGCATTTATCATTTGTTGTCATGAATTTACATTTTGGAAAACGATGAAGTCGATTTGTTGTGGCTGCGCCATACAGGAATGAAATATACTGGTAAATTACGCGCACAATAAGGCGGAGAATAGAAAGCGTATCGCCCGCTTCTAAGGGAAATACGCAGAATGGAGAGTGGAGAGATGGAAAGGGGATTATAGCATATACCTAAAAGGCAACAAAAAAAGAGCCAGAAATATTTCTGACTCTCTCCGTTGGTCTGGGTGAGAGGATTCGAACCTCCGGCCTCTTGAACCCCATTCAAGCACGCTACCAAACTGCGCTACACCCAGAAATTGTTTTCTTCGAAACACTGAATTCCTCAGAACGCAAATAATTTTACTACCAATTATGGCATTTGTCAAGGCAAATTTGCGTGAAATTATCGGCGGACGGCTGTAAATTTTTGGAAATAGAGCATATATGGCGCAATGGAAGGGGTGCAGCACAACGAAAACGATGCTGGAAGAAAAAGATGATGTTTAGAAATTTGAGCAAAAATATGATATTAAAAATAATTCACCGAAAACACTCCAAAATTTTACGGGGGGGGTATAGACTATACCTGAATTCTAATAAGGGAATATTTTAAAAATAATAATATCATGAATTACAAAAAAATGGATCAAACCGGCGGTCTGATCCGAATGGGAATATGTGCGAGGCGGCAAATGGATTAGCCCTTTTTGCCCTCGGTAACAGTAACCTGCTGCAGCGAAGCCTCGAGCAAAAGGTTGATGAGCTCGTTGCGGGAGCGATTGGTTTCGGCGGAGAGCGCGTCGAGCTTATCCACGGTTTCTTCTTTCATGCGGACGGATA
Organism: Clostridia bacterium; assembly: GCA_017460585.1. Lineage (GTDB taxonomy): Bacteria > Bacillota > Clostridia > Christensenellales > Aristaeellaceae > Faecivicinus. The sequence continues at coordinate 1,809 of JAFUAR010000326.1, read as the reverse complement.
CGACCTTATGCCCATCATCGCCTTTGCGGGTGGGTTTGCGGGAAATGAGAATTTCGTTGCCTTGCATGGGAATTGACCTCCTTGATATATTCCTGAAACGGTTATTTGGTTTCATTTCATCGTGTATTAGTTTAACGCATTATTGCGAAATAGTCTATACTATGGAATTAGTTATATTTTTAAATGCAAATTGTAATAATGAGGAGGGCGAGAGGATGAAGAAGAGAAAATGGATGCTCGCGTTGGTAATGGGCTGTGCGCTGTGGCTGGCGATGTCTGGGTGGGGGATTCAATCCGCCAAAGCAGATGGGTATAACGCGACAGCAGCGGTTGAATATGCTAGACTCCATTGGAACGATGATTGCCCAATTAAAGCTCATGCCGATAATGATTGTGCGCATTTTGTTGCTCAGTGCCTAGCAGCAGGTGGTATTAATGTACCAGATCAATGGTATCCCAATCATTATACCTCTTCTGCAGACAATGCAATCACTTGGGCACCCTCACAGCTTTCATGGCTTACTGATCAAGGATATCAATTAATTCGCCCGTTTAGTAATTCTGATGTAGCAGTTGGAGATCTTGTGTATTGTACTTGGGGAAATGGGATTGAGCATGTTTATATATGTAACGCTGTTGATAACGGGGTGCCAAAATTAGCCGCACATACAAAAAATAGATATGATTATTCGATTAATAATTTGTCTACGTCGCAAAGGTGGGGATTAGTTAAACTTGGCGGTGCTATTCAACAGACCCACCTAGGCGCACATACATTGGGGATAAATTATCCGAAATATAAAACGGAGACCACTGAGCTCCAAAACTACCTAAACGAACTAGGCTACGGCTTGGTAGTAGACGGCGATTACGGAACGAATACTGCAAACGCAGTAAAGGATTTTCAGTCGAAGCACGGCTTGGAGCAGGATGGAATATTCGGACCGGCATCGTATCAAGCGCTCATGGATGAGTTGAATAAAAATCGGGATACTGCGGCTCCGTCCATTTCCAATGTGCGCATAACGGATGTGGGAAGCGGTGAATATACCATTTGCTGCGATGTATCAGATAATGTGGGAGTCACCAGCGTGCGTTTTCCCACATGGTGCGAGGGACAATCCGGAGAAGATGCCATATGGCATGAAGGAACGATCACGGGAAATACCGCCTCTTGCCGAATCCGCTGTGTGGATCATAACGACCGCACTGGCTGTACGTATTATACGCATATTTACGCGTATGATGCCGCGGGAAATTCAACGAGCGTCAACCAAGATCAATATGGGTGTTTGGCGGAAGAGATGCCCGGACGAGTATCGGTTTCGACATATTCAGGAACGACATTGCAAGAGGTTACGATTCAGTGGAATGCGACCAATTGTTCAGACTGGTACGATTTGCGTATTTATAATGCATCCGGAGAAGAGATTATAGGATTTGGACAAATACGCAGTTCTATGTTTAAAATTGAGCTTCCGACAGGGGAATATCAAACCAACGTATGTTCAGTCAACAGGAATGGAATGTGGGTTGGCTGTGGCAATGTATCGTTCAGCGTGTGGGAAGGAACAGCGGGAGAAGCGGGAACAGATGTAAAAGCGATTGAAGCAGATCATCAACGATTTGTGTTCTACGAGAAAGATTGTACGTGGCTGGAAGCGGACAAGATCGCAAGCAGGAGTAGGGGAACATTTGCGTCCATAACCAACGCGGTACAGCAGGAAGCAATCACAAAAGCGATGGGTGAATTGGGCTGTTCATATTGGTTAGGAGCGGAAGTATATAGGACAGGACAATGGAGATGGG
>JAFUAR010000325.1 GCA_017460585.1 Clostridia bacterium | reverse complement strand
CAAAATGATTGGTCAGTATTTTCACATTTCCATCGGCAACAGTAAAAAGTCCCCCCGAAAGCTCTGCAAGCCGCACTTTGCCATCAGCGGTAATCTTTGCAGTGCCATTGCCAAGCTGCGCCGCGTAATTGATATGGCGCGGCAGTATAGCCATATCGCCTTGAGTAGTGCGAACGCGCACCGAATCGGCGGGCGCATGATACGCCATGCCCTCCGGCGTAACGATGGTGAGTTGTATGGTCGCCATCAGCGCACCTTACCCTTCTCCACCGCCTCGTCAATGGTACCCACATACAGGAACGCGCTTTCCGGCAGGTCGTCATGCTTGCCTTCAATGATCTCCTTAAAGCCGCGGATCGTCTCTTTCAAGGGAACGTATTTGCCGGGCATACCGGTAAATTGCTCCGCAACGGAGAACGACTGGCTCAAGAAGCGCTGTACCTTTCTGGCGCGGGCAACAATAAGCTTATCCTCCTCGGAAAGCTCGTCCATGCCCATAATGGCGATGATATCCTGCAGCTCCTTGTAGCGCTGCAATATGCTCTGCACTCCGCGCGCCACGTCGTAATGCTCCTGTCCCACGACTTCGGGCGTGAGGATACGGCTGGTGGAATCGAGCGGATCAACCGCGGGATAGATACCCTGCGAAGCGATGCTTCGGCTCAATACCGTGGTCGCGTCCAAGTGCGCGAACGTGGTGGCGGGCGCGGGGTCGGTCAAATCGTCCGCGGGCACATACACCGCCTGAATCGAGGTGATAGAACCGCGTTTTGTCGAGGTGATGCGCTCCTGCAGCGCGCCCATTTCGGTGGCGAGCGTAGGCTGGTAACCTACCGCGCTGGGCATACGCCCAAGCAACGCGGAAACTTCGGAACCCGCCTGCGTGAAACGGAAAATATTATCAATGAACAAAAGCACGTCCTGATTGCGCTCATCGCGGAAGTATTCCGCCATGGTCAAACCTGACAGCGCCACGCGCATACGCGCTCCCGGCGGCTCGTTCATCTGACCATATACCAGCGCCGTCTTGCCCAAAACGCCGCTTTCCTTCATTTCATTGTACAGATCGTTGCCCTCGCGTGAGCGCTCGCCCACGCCCGCGAATACGGATATACCGCCGTGCTCCTTGGCGATGTTGTTAATCAGCTCCATAATCAGCACGGTTTTGCCTACGCCCGCGCCGCCAAACAGACCAATTTTACCGCCCCTTGCGTAGGGAGCGATCAGGTCTACAACTTTAATGCCAGTTTCCAATATCTCAGTAGAGGAATCCTGCTCCTCGTAGGTGGGCGCAGGGCGGTGAATGGGCCAATGCTGCTCCGCCTTGGGAGCGGGAATATTATCAATTGCATCGCCCAACAGGTTGAACATACGCCCCAAACAGCATTCACCCACCGGCACGGCGATCGGCGCGCCGGTATCGATCGCGTCAATCCCTCTGCGCAGACCGTCCGTAGAGCTCATAGCGATGCAGCGCACCTGATTATCGCCGATATGCTGCGCTACCTCCGCTACCACTTTGCGACCGTCGAACTCGATCTCTATGGCGGAGAGCAGGTTGGGCAATTCGCCCTCCTGAAAGCGCACATCCACCACGGGACCGATGATTTGCGATACGGTTCCAATATGCTTATTGTTATCCATAATACCATCCCCCGTTTACTGCGATTCCGCGCCGGCGACAATTTCGGTGAGCTCCTGCGTAATGGAACCCTGTCGAGCGCGGTTGAAGCGCAGGGTCAAGTCGTCGATCATTTCAGAGGCATTCTTGGTAGCGGCGTCCATCGCAACGCGGCGCGCCGCCTGCTCGGAAACCACGCTGTCGCAGATTGCCGCGTAGAGTATTCCGGAAAGGTACTGCGGCAAAAAGCCCTCCAACAAGGCGTCTACACTGCCCTCGAACAACATCTGGTGCGCTTTTTCCTCTTGGGGAGGATCTATAGGCAACACCTTAATGAGCTTCGCCCGCTGGGTCAACACCGATTGGAACGTGGTATAGGCAATATAGACCTCGCCATATTCCCCTGCCTTGTAGCCCTCCATCAGTCTGCGCGCCAGCACCTCGCACTGTTCAGGCTTCGCGCCATCCACCTTATCCAATTCGGAGGGCAGCAGCGTATATCCCCTATGGGCGTAGTATTCGCGCGCTTTGCGCCCCAGCGGCATTACGCTGGCAGTCTTATTGGCGAGCCACTCCTCCGCCAGCTTGAATACGTTGGCGTTGTAGCTGCCTGCCAATCCGCGGTCGCCTGCGATTACCACAAGGCAAACCGCCTCGCTCGGCTGCTTGTTCAAATAGATAGAATGGCTGTCGCGCTGACCGCCCGCCAAGCTGCGCACCGCTTGTCGTGCCTCCTGTAGAAATGGGCGGCTATTCTCCATGCGCTTGCGCGCGCCGCGCAGCTTGGAGGAAGCCACCAGCTGCATGGCCTTGGTGATCTGCATGGTGTTTTCCACACTGCGGATCCGCTGGCGAATATCCTTCATAGAAGACTGCGCCATGGTTTAGCCCTCCCGCTTCGTCATTCGCAGGAAATCCTCAGTCCAGCTGCTCAAAGCGGTCTTCAGGCGTTCTTCCTGACTCTCCGTCAAGTCGCCGTTGATGCGAATGGCGTCCAGCACGTCGCTGTATTGTGCGCGCATACGGTCGTACAATCCGGTCTCGTAGAGCGGAATCGCTTCCACGGGTACCTCGTCCAGATAGTCGCGCACCACCGCGTAGAGTATGCAGACCTGATTTTCCACCGGTACGGGCGAAGACCTGCCCTGCTTGAGCACGGCGACAATTCGCTCGCCCTGCCGCAATCTGGCACGGGTATCGGCATCCAAATCGGAACCGAACTGCGCGAACGACTGCAGCTCGCGATACTGACTGTACAGCAGCTTGAGCGTACCGGCAACCTTTTTCATGAATTTAATTTGCGCGTTTCCGCCAACGCGCGATACGGAAATGCCCGGGTTTACCGCCGGTCGAATGCCCTCGTGGAACAGCTCGGTCTCGAGGAAAATCTGCCCATCGGTAATGGAAATTACGTTTGTTGGAATATATGCGGATACGTCGCCCGCCTGCGTTTCAATAATGGGCAGCGCGGTGAGCGAGCCACCGCCCAGCGACTCATCCAAGCGCGCCGCGCGCTCCAGCAAACGGCTGTGCAGGTAGAATACGTCGCCTGGGAACGCCTCGCGCCCCGGCGGACGGCGAATGAGCAGCGACAGCGCGCGGTACGCCACCGCATGCTTAGAAAGATCATCGTAGACAATGAGCGCATCCTTGCCCTGATGCATAAAATATTCGCCAATGGTACAGCCAGAATAAGGCGCGATGTACTGCAGCGGCGCCAATTCCGAAGCCGTGGCGGATACCACAATGGTGTAATCCATCGCGCCCGCGCGAGACAGCTCTTCGACCAACTGTGCCACCGTAGAACGCTTCTGCCCAATCGCTACGTAAATGCAAACGACGTTTTTACCCTTTTGGTTAATGATGGTATCGGTCGCGATGGTGGTTTTACCGGTTTGTCGGTCGCCGATAATGAGCTCGCGCTGACCGCGACCGATAGGTATCATAGAATCGATCGCCTTAATGCCGGTCTGCAGCGGCACGGATACGCTCTTTCTGCCGATGATGCCCGGCGCAGGGCTTTCAATGCGCTGCAGTGTGGTACCTTCGATGGGTCCTTTTCCGTCGATGGGCTGACCCAACGCGTCGATTACACGCCCGATCATGGCGTCGCCAACCGGCACGGAAGCAACTTCGCCGGTGCGCTGCACCGTGCTGCCCTCCTTAATGCCCTCGTCGTCGCCCAGCAGCACTACCGCCACCGATTCCTCCTCCAGATTGAGCGCCATGCCGTATACGCCCGTGGAGAAGCGAACCAGTTCATTCGCCATGCAGCGATCCAGTCCGGATACTCTGGCAATGCCGTCGCCTACCATCAGCACCGTGCCCACATCGCTCTGATTGATGGCGCTGTCATAGTCTCGAATTTTTTGTTTAATGATTTTCGAGATCTCTTCTGGTCTCAGTTGCATGGATCGTCTTCCTCTCTTTGGAATCTCTTCAAGGGGATTCGCACGCCCTCAGCCACTTATAGGCTGGTCTTATTCCCGCAATGTTTTGCGCCTACACGCTTTCCAGCAAAGTTCGGCGCATTTCCTTTAAGCGGGTTTCTATGGTATTATCCATTCTACGCCCCTGCATTTCCACGCGCACGCCGCCGATTACCGAAGCATCTTCTTTGGTATGCAATTGCACGCGCTTGCCGGAAATCGCCTCCAGCTTTTGAACGAGCGTCGCGCGCTCTTCTTCGCTTAAAGGCACCGCGGTGGTTACCCACGCGTCCTCAATACCGCAGGCGGCATGATACTGCCTATGAAACGCGTTTGCGCAATCTGAAAAGGCGCGAAACGCATTGCGCTCGCAGAGTATCTTAATGAAATTGAGCACATAGGGGTGCACTTCGCCGCGCAGCACATCTTCCGCCACGCGGCAGCGCTCTTCTCGGGAAATGCCTTCGCTTGAAAGCAAGCGGATAAAATCCGGCTGTTCGGAAAACAGCCCGTTCAGCGCCTGAAGCTCGCCGTCCAGCGTTTCTTCTAGGTGTTCGTCTTCCGCCAGCATATACAGCCCTTCGCTGTATTCGCGCACAAAATCCGTCACTTGTCATCCCCCGCATTCTTCAAGAACGCATCGACCAGCGCCTGCTGATCCGACGCGTTAATCTCGCGACCGACGACTTTTTCGGCGATATCTACCGCCATGCCGGAAATTTCGTTTTGCAGTTCCTTAAACGCCTTACGCTTTTCCTGCTCAATTTCGCCCTGTGCCTTCTGCTTGATATGGGCCGCCTGAGACTGTGCGTCGCTCACGATTTCATCGCT
>JAFUAR010000324.1 GCA_017460585.1 Clostridia bacterium | reverse complement strand
GTGATAAGCCCTTATAGGGCTTGATCAAACCACCCGTTCAACGGGTGGTTATGACTTCATCACTATGCAAGCAATTCCACCAGTACGGCGTTTTGCACCTCAAGCCCTTTCTGCGTTAGATAAAGATGATTGGCGTGGATTTCCACCAGACCCATATTCAGTAGGCGATCCAATGTTTTGGTATGCGTAGCGACAAAGTCTTCTCCGAATTCCCGCCGATACGCGTTCAAATCCATGCCGCGGATTAATCGCGTGGAGAGCATCAACGTTTCCTCCATGCGCTCCTCGCGGGAAAGGGGGACGCGGCGGATTGCCCGCGTTCCGCGCAGATACGCCTGCAAGGAACGGGGGTTTTCAAAGCGGACGTTATCGATCATGGAATGCGCCGCACAGCCCAGCCCCAGATAATCGCCGCGCAGCCAGTAGACCAGATTATGCCGACACTCCCTATCGGGCAGCGCGTAGTTGGATATCTCGTAGCGCGCGTAACCCGCGCTCTGAAGCCGATCAATGGCGGCGCGCTGCATTTCGATGGTTTCGTCCTCATCGGGCGGAGTCACCGCGCCGCGTTCTACCAATGCGTACAGCGGCGTGCCCTCCTCTACAATCAGCGTATACGCCGAAATGTGCTCCGGTTTGAGGGCGATCGCCGCCTCCAGCGTTTGGAACCAGTCGCGTCCGCTTTGCTCCGGAAGACCGATCATTAAATCAAGGTTGATATTCTCGATGCCGCAGCTTCTCCCCAGCGCCACCGCTTCGCAGGTCTCCGCGACGGTATGAATGCGACCAATGCCCTTGAGCAGCCGGTCTTCCATCGCTTGCGCGCCAATGGAGAGCCGATTTACACCGCATTGGCGCAGCATAGTGAGCTTTTCACGCGTCACGGTACCCGGATTGGCTTCTATAGTTATTTCCGCCTGCGGCGCGAGTGGAGCGACCTTGCGGATATGGTAAAGTATTTTTTCCAGCAGATTTATAGGAAGCAGCGTGGGCGTTCCGCCGCCGATATATACGGTTTGCACCGTTCGCCCTTCCAGTTTTGCGCGCCAGCCATCCAGTTCCGAGAGCAGCGCGTCTACATAATCCGCCATCCAATGATCCTGATTTGCCCAAGAGGCGAAGTCACAATACAGGCACTTGGATTTGCAGAACGGTATGTGAAGGTAGAGGGATAGGTTTTTTTGCTGAAATAAGGGAGCCGCGTTCCCCTGCACGGCTCCCCAATTGCTGGTTTGCATAAAGCGCTCCCCTTAATCCATCTTCAATACTGCCATGAACGCCTCGCTCGGCACGGAAACCGAGCCGACCTGACGCATACGCTTCTTGCCTTCCTTTTGCTTTTCCAGCAGCTTCTTTTTTCTGGAGATATCGCCGCCGTAGCACTTGGCGAGTACATCCTTGCGCAGCGCCTTCACCGTTTCGCGGGCAATGACCTTGCCGCCAATCGCCGCCTGAATCGGTATTTCAAACAACTGGCGCGGAATCGCTTCCTTGAGCTTTTCGGCAATGGAACGCCCGCGCGGATACGCGCGATCGCGATGGACGATGATGGAAAGCGCGTCGCATTGTTCACCGTTGAGCAGCATATCCAGCTTGACCAAATCGCTGCGCACATAGCCTTTGAGCTCATAGTCAAACGACGCGTATCCGCGCGTGCGGCTTTTGAGCTGATCAAAGAAGTCGTAAATCACTTCGTTGAGCGGCAGGTCGTAATTGAGCAGCACGCGTCCGCCATCGATATATTTCATGTCGCGGAATATGCCGCGCTTATCCTGACACAATTCCATGATCGCGCCTACGTAATCCTGCGGCGTGATCACCTGCGCGTCTACAAACGGTTCCTCCATCCAGTCGATCTCCTGCACGGGCGGCAGGTTGGTGGGGTTATCTATGGTCATTACCGTGCCGTCGGTCTTGATTACCTTATAGACCACGCTCGGCGCGGTGGTGACCAGATCGAGGTCAAATTCGCGCTCCAAACGCTCCTGTATAATCTCCATATGCAAAAGCCCGAGGAACCCGCAGCGGAAGCCATAGCCCAGCGCTACGGAGGTTTCCGGCTCGAACGAGAGCGCAGCGTCGTTTAAGCGCAGTTTTTCCAGCGCGTCGTGCAGGCTTTCGTAGTCCGCGCCATCGGCGGGGTAAATGCCGCAGTATACCATGGGCAGCACAGGCTTATATCCCGGAAGCGGCTGCGCGGCGGGGCGGGAAGCGATGGTAATGGTATCGCCCACGTGGATATCGGCAATATCCTTAATGGAGGCGGCAATATAGCCCACCTCTCCGGCAGACAGCGCGTTCTGCGGCGCGTAGCCGAGCGGCAGGTAGGTACCTACCTCGGTGACGTCAAATTCCCTGCCGGAAGACATCATTCGTATGCGGTCGCCGACCCGTACCGAACCGCCCTTGAGGCGTACGGAGGAGATCGCCCCGCGATAGTTATCATAATACGAATCGAATATGAGCGCCTGCAGCGGAGCTTCGGC
>JAFUAR010000323.1 GCA_017460585.1 Clostridia bacterium | reverse complement strand
CGGCGCGGCGAGCGGCTACAGCGAGCTCTGGCTCAAGCAATACAACTTCCCACAGGATTGCTGGGCGGTGATCGTGGCCAAGGGCGACGACAACGGCAACCTAACCGCCAAATACGCGCAGTACGCCTATTTCTTCCACACCTTCACGCCCGAGGACAGCCCGTGGCGCGGCAAGCTCTGGTACAGCTTCGGCACCTCCATGAGCGATATCGGCGCAAACGGCGCGGCGGGCAACAACGGGAGCTTGGGCAAATGGCCGCTAGTGGTGGACGAGCTCTCCGGCATGACGCGCGTGAACCGCGCCATCGGCTCGGGCGGCATCTTCCCGGGCGCAAGCCACGGCGGCAACGTGAAGCAAAACATACTCGCCTGCCCGTTCGACGTGGACCTAGTCACTCTGGAAAGCGGCTTGAACGACTGGGGCAGCGCGCCGCTGGGGGAAATTGGCGATCGCTCGGACGCCACCTACATCGGCAATTTCACGCAGTGCGTCGAGCACCTTACGCAAAATACCCGCGCCAAGGTGGTGCTCGTTACCATGGTCGCCGCCACGTTTGAGCGCGACGGAACGCACCGCAGCCCCTTCTTCAAAAACGGCTACGGGCACACCTACCGCGACTATCTGGAGGCGCAAATTCAAATTTGCCATATGTTCGGCGTGGACGTGATCGACGCCATGGCGCGCGCCTTGAACGACGGACGCAAAACGCACGAGACCATTGTCGATACGGTGCACTTTACCGATTTGGGCGGGCAAATTTACGGGCGGTACATTTGGGAACAGCTTCGGCGCATTCCGCCCTATCCCCCGCTCGGACAATAAATGAAATGGAGTTGATCGTATGTTTACAAGCACTCAGCTGGTCGCCTTCGCCAAATCCATGGTGGGGCAGCCCTACTGGTACGGAAGCTGCGTGTACAAGTGCAGCGAAAGCCTGTATTCCTCCAAGAAAAAGCAGTACCCCGCCCACTACACCTCCGCGCGCGAGGCGCAGTACCGCGTAAACATTCGCCAAAAGCGCGTGTGCGCCGACTGCGTGGGGCTGATTAAGGGCTTTTTCTGGACCAACGGCGGGCAGGGCGTGCAGGCGTACCTGCGCAGCGAGGGCGACTTTAAAAACACCTACGCCTCCAACGGTATGCCGGATCTGAGCGCCGACGGACTGCGCTCGTGGCTCACCCGCTTGGGCTGCGCCCACGGCGGCATCGATTCGCTGCCCGAAACGCCCGGCGCTATGCTGTTCGCCAGCGGGCACGTGGGCATATACATTGGCGGCGGCAGGGCGGTGGAGGCGCGCGGCTTTTCTTACGGCATAGTGGAAACCGAAGTACAAAAGCGAAGCTGGAAATACTGGGCGCTGCTGCCGCAGAGCATTTTGACCTATGAGGAGGCGCATCTCTCTATGGGCACGATTCGCGTGGAGAACTGCTCCAGCTGCCGCCTGCGCGCGCAGCCCAACACCGAATGCGCCACGCTGGGCTACGCCCGCGCGGGCGACACCTTTCCGTGGCTGGGCGAAACCAGCGCGCAGGGCTGGCAAAAGGTGCGCTATGCATCGGGCGAGGCGTGGATCAGCGGCAAGTACGCGCGCATTGCAGAGGAGGAGCAGCCATGAACTGGGACAAATGCGTAAAGGCGCTCGCCGCGCTGGCGGGCTGGGCGGCGGGACTGCTGGGCGAATGGAACGCGCTCACCACCTCGCTCGCGGCGGCGATGGCGGTGGACTACCTCACGGGGCTGATCGCGGCTTGGCGCGGGCGCTCGCCCAAGAGCGAGGGCGGCGGCGTATCCAGCCGCGCGGGGTTCGACGGGCTGCTGCGCAAGGCGTTTATACTGGCGGTCATACTGCTTGCCACGCTGCTCGACTGGGCGCTCGGCAGCCCCTCCCGCGCCTTCCAAACGGCGGCGACCATGTACTATTTGGCAAACGAGGGCATTAGCATACTGGAAAACGCCGCGCTCATGGGCGTGCCCGTGCCCAAGGCGCTTAAAAGCGCGCTGGAAACCATGAAAAAGGAAGAGGCGCAAAAGGAGGAATAGACCCATGTGGAACCGAATTCGCGATTGGGCGGCGCAGTGGCTGGGCGTACGCGAAACGCAGCTCACGCCCTCGCCCGCCGCCTTCGCCGCGCGCTACGCCGCCGTGCGCGAGGACCCCATTACCGCGACCATTGCCGGAAAGCTCGCCGCGCTCACCTTTGCCGATTCG
>JAFUAR010000322.1 GCA_017460585.1 Clostridia bacterium | reverse complement strand
GGGATTCGTTTCAGCCAGCGCGGCGGGAATAGCGCACAGTAACAGCGTCGCCAGAAGCGCGGCAAGCAGCCGACGAGACAAATTCTTCATTGATCCATCCCTCCAATGATTGTTCAAGTAGTATATTACCAGAATTTTGAAGATAATTCAACACAAGAATAAATATTTTGTGAAAATAAAAGTGCTATTTACGTTATTGGAGAGCCGATGGAATGAAAAACGAGTACGATCATGTGTTAACTGTACGTAACAAGCGAGCCGCTATGTGACTTTTGCTTGCACAATTTGTCGAAATGAAGTATAATAATATATTGCTGAGGCTTAATCAAACCATTCTGGAGGACGATAACATGAGAAGCAGGTTCCTGAAGCTTGCCGCGTTGATGCTGGTATTGACCTTGACGCTGGCGGGCTGCAATCTGATCGATGTGAATCAGGTTGAGGTAGTAAAAGATGAACTCGCTGCGGCGCAGAAGCGCATGAGCGCTGTGGTTGCAAAGTATGATGGCGGTGAAATTACGCAGTTCGACGCGGAAGCCCCCTATCAGCAAACCGCCAGCAGCTATTATTCTTATTATCAGCTGTATGGGCTGTCTCTGACTCAGGATATTTTGGACGAGGTGCGTCAGGCGGTCGTAGAGGAACAGGTGACCGACCGTGCGGTGATTAAAGAGTTTGAAAAGCGCGGTTTGACGCTGGAAAACGAGGATGAAATTCGCGCTGAGGCGGAAACCGCCTATCAGTCCGTGTACGATAGTTACTATGCCGAGGCGGAGGGCAAGACCGACGCGGAAAAGGCAATTCGCACCGAACTTGCGCTGTACAATATTGGTTACACGCAGGATCGCTTGTATGATTTGGAATATGCCGAACACGCGGGAGAAGTGCTAGAGGAGGCAGTTCGCGCCGAGGTTGAGGATTTGACCGACGATGAGCTTCAGGCGCTGTACGAAGAGAAGGTCGCCGCCGATGAGGAGACCTATGGCGAGGATCCCGGCGAGTACGGTTCCGACGCGACCAACGGACTGACCACCTACTGGGTGCCCGAAGGCTATCGCAGCGTAAAGCATATTCTGCTTACTGCCGATGATGAATTGATGACTACGCTCAATAGCGCGAAGTCCGCACTGACGACCGCCCAGAGCGAGCTGAACGATCTGAATGAAGAACTGAGCGCGCCCGAAGCGGATGAAACCGAGGAAGAGGATGCCGAGAGCGAGGAGACTGAAGCCCCCCGCACCGCAGAGGAAATTCAGGCGGATATCGACGCGAAGCAGGAAGAAATCGATACCCTGACGCAGGATGTGGCGGATGCGGAAGCAGCGGTGATTGCCTCCATTCAGCCCACGCTTGACGAGATATACGCTAAGCTCGAAGCGGGCGACAGCTTTGACGATGTAATGGCGGAGTATGGTACCGATCCCGGAATGCAGACCGAGCCCGGCATGACGGAGGGTTACGCCATCTGCGCGGATTCTAGCAACATGGTTGCGGAGTTTGTAGAAGGCTCCATGGCGTTGGAAAATGTGGGCGATTATTCCGCCGAGCCGGTGCTCTCCAGCTACGGCGCGCACATCATTTACTACGCTGCGGATATCGAATCCGGCGCAGTGCCCTTTGAGAATGTGCGTGATGCCATTTTCGACGAAGCGATGGAGGATGCGCGCGACGAGCACTATGAGACCGAAAGACAGTCTTGGGTAGATGCGCTGAATCCGGTGTACTCTCTGGAAAATTGGACTGCAGAGGAATAATACGGGAAAAAATCAAAAGGGAACTGCGAAGCGAGTGTTCGCAGTTCCTTTTTTGCTCTATAGTGATTCAAGCTGCTCTAATTTATTTTCTAGATATTTCAACGAGCTTCGCCAAAAGTCCGGATTCGATACGTCAATGCCGACGGACGCAGCAACCTGCGTCACGTCTCCCGTTTCGGTACGGCGCAGTAATTCATCGTACTCTTCTAGGAAGGCATCCGGATTTTGTCGATAGCGTTGATACAGACCGAGTGCGAACAGCTGTCCGAACGCATAGGGAAAATTGTAGAAATGAATGGCTGTGGAATAGTAGTGCGATTTGCACGCCCACATATAGGGGTGCAATGCCTCGGAATCCAGCCCATCGCCATAGGTTTGCAGCTGAGCGTCTTTCATAATGTCGCATAGTTCTTTGGGACTTAGCGCGTGCGTTTTGCGGGCTTCGATTACGGCGGTTTCGAAGAGGTAACGGCTCATAATATCTACAATGACCTGAGCCGCGTCGCTCAATTGCTGCTCAATGAGCGTGATTTTAGTCTCTCTGTCCGCTTGCTCCAAGGTTTTTTCCATAAGAAGGGTTTCATTAAATATGGAAGCCGTTTCGGCAAGGGGCATGGGATAATCGCTCAACAATACCGATGTGTCGGCCAAACACGAATCATGGTAGGCGTGTCCCAGCTCATGCGCGAGCGTACTCACGGCGGAATAGCTGCCGTCGAAATTGCTCATGATGTAACTCATGCGCAATGGATGAATGCCCGCGCAGAACGCTCCGCCCTGCTTGCCGGCGCGTGGCTCGGTATCGATCCAACGAGAGGCAAACGCGTTGTCAATGAATTTGGACATCTTTTCACTGAACTGCCCCATGGTGCGTACCAACGTTTCGCGCGCCTCATCCAAAGTGTAGCTCAGGCTGCTGTCGCCCACGGGCGCGAAAAGATCATAAAATGGCAGCGGTCCTTCATGCCCCAGCAGTTTTGCCTTGAGTCGGAAGTAGCGACGGAACATGGGCAAGCTTTCACGCATGGCGGTCAGCAGCGCATTCAATACCTCCGGCTGCATACGGCTTACGTGCAGCGCGGTATCCAGTACGGTATCGAAATGGCGTAGCTCAATGAGCGTAAGCGCTTCGCCCTTGATGCCGTTTAGGCACGCGGCCATGGGAATCTCCATACGAGGATAAGCCGCGAGCTCCGCCTCGTACGCCCGCTTGCGCGTCTCGGCGGAAGGACTGTATGCCAGTGCGCGGATGGCGGAGAGGGGAAGCTGTTCAACGGCGCCGTTTTGTTCGAAGGGGATAATCAGGTTGGAATCCAGCTGATCGCGAAGCTGCTCCCAGCTGCCGCCGCCTGTCATTTGCATTTTGAGCACTGTGGGCTCGAGTGCAGGGTCGATCACGTGGGTCGCGTCATCTCGCAGCTGTTTCAGCAGGAAGGCGTGTTCGCATAGAATCGGATTCGCTTTTACGAGCTCGTCCAGATTGGAACAATTCCCGAACGCACGGCTCAACGCGCTGCGAAACTGCTCCGATTCAATATTGAGCTCGATAATTCGGTCCATCATCGCCTTTGCGGCTTCGTTATTGGAATCTACCGCGAGCGTCAGATACACGAAATTGCTCGTTTTGATTTGTAGGTCGGTTAACTTCTGCCATTCCTTTAATAATTGAGCAAGCGCATCGGCATTCATTTTTTGAATGTCTATGCCTGCGCGAAGCGCTGCAAAACCTTCTTTGCAGCTGGAAATGTCGCGCGTTAAATTGGGGTCGTTAAAGCCTTGATATAGTTTGGATAAGTCCCACTTCATGGTATTCCTCCTCGTTTTTTGTTCATGATATCGGTATATACTTTGAGTGCGGTAGGGAAGGGAAGGCTAGAAGGTTCCCGTGTCCACAGCCATGGCTCAATGGGTTCTGCCACGCGCAGATAGAAGCCCTGCATTTGCCACACGAGGTGTGTAAATACGTGCTTTGCATCTGGCAGGCGCTCAATGGCGGAGCTGCATTGAACGCCCATTTCTGAAAATAAGGTATGGAGTGCTTCGGTAGAATAATGCCCTTCGAGAAGCGGAAATTCATAAAGCCCAGCGAGCAATCCCGTATCAGGTCGCTTCTGAACGGCGAATGCGCCATCGTATTCCATGAGCAATATGGTCCACTCTTCTGTACGTTTGATTGCCCGTGGAAGCTTGATTGGATAGCGGGTTTCTGAGCCGTCCGCGTGTGCCGCACACTGCTCCGCCCAAGGACAGATTGCACATTTTGGATTTTTGGGCAAACATACGCTCGCACCCAAATCCATGAGCGCCTGGTTGTAATCGCCCGGGCGCGCTTCATCCATGAGCGCCTGAGCGGGTTCCAACAGATCGAAAGGCGTTTTAAGCATGGATTCCCAGCGCAGCAGTCGCGCGAGTATTCGCGCCTGATTGCCATCCAGCGCGGGAACGCATTCTCCAAACGCGATGGAGGCAACCGCATTGGCGACGTAAGGACCAATGCCGGGAAGTTTTATGAGTTCCTTGGAAGAATGGGGGAAGCTTCCGTGGTATTCCGCATCGATCAGCTTTGCCGCTTTTAGCATATTGCGCGCGCGGCTATAATATCCCAAGCCCTCCCAGAGCTTGAGCAAGTCGGTTTCTTCAATTTGTGCCAGTGTATGTACGCTGGGACACCTCTGCATGAATCGCTCGTAATAGGAAATTACGGCTTCAACCCGGGTCTGCTGCAGCATGATTTCGGAAACCCATATGCGATACGGATCGCCGATATCCCGCCAAGGCAAGCGGCGTTTATGCGCATCGTACCATTTCAGAAGCTGTTTGGATAACTGCATCATTTAGAAAGATAAGGCTCATGCGATGCTGTATGCGCATGAGCCCGAATGTCGACGGTTTGATTATTCGCGGGCAATGCTCGCGATGCTCTCGCTCTGATCCATGACCTTCTGCATCTGCGTCCACAATTCACCCATGTACTGCAGATCGGCGTAGGTCATACCCTCCGCCATGCGGTCGGCGGCGTCGTCGGTCCATTGCCCTACGGCAACGGTACGATATTGGTTTTGACCGCTCTGGTCGGCATAGCGAATAATGTAAGTCGGAATGTATTTCGGTTCAATAATGTTGATGCGACCGTCCTCATCCTTCAGCGTGAAATCGAAAATATAGCCGCAATTCTTTCCGTTATCGCGTTGCGAGGAGATGAAGTTACCGGCAGCGCTCATTACAAGCGTCTTTTCCGGAATATCTTCTCCGGCGTTTTCATTTTCAATCCAATATACCGGCTGCACCACAGCGGGATTGTATCCCAGTATAATATCTACGCCGCAATTGGAGGCGAGATATTGGGCAATCTGGGTCTGACTTTCGGTGGCTTCCTGACTGTACAATTCGCCCCAGTTGACCAGCGCGATGACGATATTTGCGCCCGCACTTCGGAGCGCTTTTACATCGGAAATGGCATTGCTCGCGTTCACCATATTCAGGCATCCCGCCAGATCGCCCGCGCTGATTTTCTTTTCTTCAATATTCAGCTTCTCAGTGTAGGCGACGAAACCCACGTTATAACCCTTTATGTTCTTAATGATGGGACGTACTTTGTCCTCAATACTGCTTGCCGCGCCTACATAATCGAATCCGGCGGCCTCCACATTGGCAATCTCATCGCGCAGCGCGTCCGCGTCGCCATCCATGGCGTGGTCGTTGCCCAGCATCAGCATATCTACGCCCATATTGTCCAGCGCTTTGAGCAGCGCGGGCGGGGTGAGCATTTTTGCCTGTTCGCCGTTGATGGCGGTGCTGGTCATTACACCCTCCACATCGGCTATGGTATAGTCCGCCTTTGAGGTCACATCCTCAATCAGAGAGAACATCGGCGCAAAGTCAAATGTAGAGGTTTCGCGATTATATACGGATTTAAGCAAATCGGTGTCCATCGATATTTCGCCCATTACGCGAATGGTCGCCTCTCTGGGTTCCGGCGTGGGCGAGGGGGTGGGCACGGGCGTAGGCGTCGCGGGCACAGGAGTATTGGTGGCGGTCGGTTCCGGCGTAGGCGCCTCGGTCGGCTGCACAAAAGCATACTGCAAACGCTCAATATCTGGTAGATGATTGGTCGCCGCCAATACCGCGACCACAATGATGACCAGCAGCGCTAAAATAACGCCAATGCCCATTGGTCGAATAGTATAACCGCCGATATGAATGCCCTTGGTCCGGTTTTTCTTTTTCGCCATAGTCATATCCTCCAATGTCCCTGAGGACCATCGATCAATTTCAAAGCTTCCAATATTATACCATACCGTTTGTCAAATCGCAATGAAAAACACGGAGCGAAGTCAAATGTTGCAAAATTATTGCAAATATTTCATAATCCAATCATAGAAAGAATAAGCAAGTAGAATTGATTGCTGAAAATCGGCGGAATATTGCGTAAATGGCGCAAATTAATCGAAAAGTATTGTTGACACAAGAAGTAAATTGACGTATACTTGTAATATATAGGAAATAAATTCCGAATATTTTGCAAGGCTTGATTCTTTGAATCGGGCGGATTTCGCGAAAAAAGGCGGGAATAATATGGCGTTAATTCGAATTGGGCGTTTTGAAATTGGCTCGGGCTCGAAAAACTCCGAGCTGTCTGCATATGAACAAGATGACGCGCAATATGGAGCGGTTTCCCAGAGCGCATCATATAGGCGCGCGCGTAGCGATTATAGCGGGCGCTTCGGCGGAATTGACGGATTGAATTCGCAAGACGAGTATGCGGATGACGGTTACGCGTACGATGACGGCTATGACGATCAATACGCCGACGACGATTATTCCAACGACGGATATTCTGACGACGAGACGTATGACGACGGGTACGCGGATGAGGATTACGCGCCGTATGACGATGAGTACGAGGACGGTAGGTATTCCGGTAGGAGTCGCTTTGAAGCCGATCCATATGATGAGGACGATTATTCTGACGATGGCTATGGCGATGGAGGAGACGATTACGAGCCTTACGACGGAGGCAATGCTTCCGGCGGCGGAGTACTCGATGCGGTGCTGGACTATGTATATGCGAACTACTGGGTCACCTATGCGCTGCTGTTCCTGCTGCCGCCGCTGGGCATCTATCTGCTCTGGCGCAGAGACCGCTTTGAGCGTACCATTCGGTTGGCGGTATCCGTAGCCTCTGCGGTATGGTTCGTAATACTCATTATTTTGCTCATTACATGGCTCTCCGGCGGGCGTCCGGATTCTCAGCGCGGCAGTGCGCTGCCGACTCAGGTGCCTACGCTGCTGACCATGCAAACGGTCACGCCCGCACCGACCGATGAACCCGAACCGGTGAACGAGCCGACCGCGACCGCCGTGAGCGGCACGGGTATTGCGACCGCCGCTCCGGGCTCGTTGGTGTGGACTTCGCCCACGGGCACATATTATCACAGCAGCGATACCTGCCATGGGATCGGCGCGGACGAAACCATCGCGCGCGTCACCTTGGAGAATGCGCAGAATCGTGGTAAGTATGCTTGTCCCATTTGCTACGGCTTGGAAACCTATTATACGAACGATACTTCACCTTATTATCATTTGGACAGCACCTGCTCGGGTATGACCGGCGCGTATCAGGTGACGCAGGAAGAGGCGCAGGCGGCGAACAAGGACGCATGCCCTGTATGTGTAACCAAGATTACCGATGTGCTAATGACTGTGGTGCCCGGCAGCACCAAGCTGGTGGATTTGAGCACGGTGGATGAGAGCGGTATTGAGGTTTGGTTTACGCCCAACGGCGTAAATTACCACGTAAAGGAACACTGCCGCGGTATGACCGGCGCGAAGCAGGCGTCGCTCAAGGAAGCGCTGTTGGCGGGCAAGACCGCCTGCGCGACCTGCTGCGCGGCTTCGGGCAAAATCGTATACTGCACTCGCACGGGCACGTATTACCATGCCAATCCGACCTGTTCGGGTATGTCCGGCGCGAGCGATGTGACCATTGCGGAAGCATTGGTGTTGGGCAAGCAGGAATGCCCCACCTGCAAGCCGAACAGCGCCAATTTGGCGAGTGCCACCCAGGCGCCCGCGGCGACGCCCGAGGCGCGGGAAGAATCCGAATACTACGTATACGCCACAAAGGACGGTACGTATTACCACGTGAAAAAGAATTGCTCCGGCATGAAGAACGCCAAGCAGGTCACTCTGAAATCCATGCTCGCCGAGGGGCGTCCCGCCTGTCCGGAATGCTGTGCCGGCGCTTCCATGGCGGTGTATCTTACCGATGGCGGCACGTATTACCACTCCTACGCCACCTGTTCCGGCATGAGCGGCGCAAAGAAACGTACCTTGGCGGAAGCGCTGGCTAACGGCTACAAGCGCTGCCCGCGCTGCTGGGGTGAATCGACTACTGGTATGTCTACCTAATGAACTGCGTGCAGGGGAAGATATGTTTAAAGGACTGATCATTAAGGAAAGCTTGCGCGATGATCGCGTGCTGGACTTGGTGAATATTGACGGCGTAGAGCTTTGGAAGTCTGGCGGTATGCCCGCATACTGGACCGCAATTGCCTTCACAAGCGATTGTTCGGATCTTCCCCAACGACTTGCGCAAGCAATTGATGCGAATCCCTCTCAACAGGGAGTTACATGGTACGTTGACTTTCAGAATGAAGCGTATAAATATATCGTTCTGGCGGATCATGTGCTCCGGTATCGCATCGGCGATGTGCAGGAGCGCGCGCAGGTAAATCAGAGGTGCTTGGAGCTAGGCGTGCGGGAAGATCAGCTCGACTGGTCGGAATAAAGAACGGCGGCAGACGCGAAATGCGTCTGCCGTCTTTATCCATATGTGTATTTATTCGTCCATTAGTCCGTATACGTTTTCCGCACGATAACCGAGCTGTTCGCGCAACGCTTCGCGATTCGGCAGGCTGGACATTAGTACCTTGGTGTTGCCCTCCAGCACGACGCCTTCCAGCGCGGCGGGTACTACTACCGTGTCGAATGCATTCAGCGCCATCTCTTCGTCGCCCCAGTGGAGCGTGCATTCGGAGGTGGGCGTCAGGAATAGCATTCTGCCGGATTCCAAAGGCATGGTGCCTGCCAGATTTAGGCGGCAGAGTTCGAAGTGCTTGTCGGAAATATAATAAGTGCGGCTTCCGCCCTTGCAAAGCACGGTAGTTCCTTCGTTTTTGCTCAAATGGCGATTCGGATCGCTTACATCCAGCGCCTTTTCAGTATGCAGCTCGCGCGGCTTGCCATCCTTGCCAACGCGCCCCCAATCCCAAAAGCGATAGGTCGCGTCGCTGGACTGTTGAATTTCGTATACCTGAATACCGCCGCCCAGCGCGTGTACTGTGCCATTGGGAATGTACCATACGTCGCCGGGGCGCACCTCTTCCCAATGCAACGCGCTCTCCAGCTTTCCGCTTTCCACAATAGCGCGCAGGTCTTCGCCCTTGGTATCCAGCCCGTAGGCGATTTTTGCGCCCGGTTCCGCGTTCAATACGACCCATGCTTCGCTCTTGCCGAGCTTACCGTCATGCTCCATGCCGTATTGATCGCCGGGATGCACTTGTACCGAGAGCATTTCCCGCGCGTCGAGCAGCTTGAGCAGCAAGGGGAATTCGCCTTCGATGGGACCGGTCAGGTCCTCGCCCCATTGCTCAATCACTCTAGTGAACGTCTTTCCCACGTGAATGCCGTTGCGCACTATGCTTTCGCGTCCCTTCAGGGCGGAAACCTCAAGGCTTTCGCCGGTACGGTCATCGGGCGCGTCCTTTAAAAAGGCGTCGCGCAGCATATTGCCGCCCCACGGCGTTTCTTCGCCGTGGCGAAAAAAGGGTGCCATCAATAGGGGATAGAGATTGCTCATGGAAGAAGACCTCCTGCTTGCAAAAAATGCATCGTTGCCGTATACTGTGAACGGTATGGTATAAATGTATCATTCCCCAAACCAACTGTCAAGTGTGGAGGGCAATCCGATGCTGAATTTTTCCGTGAATGTGCGCGCGCTCGCGGAATTCGTATGGCTTCGGGGCGACCTGATGCCCGGACAGCAGGGGCAGACCGCGCGTATGCTGGAAGGCTCTGTGGGGCATAGGCTGTTGCAGGGCGAGCTTGGCGCGGGATGGAGTGTGGAGGAG
The DNA here is from genome assembly GCA_017460585.1 of Clostridia bacterium. Classification (GTDB taxonomy): domain Bacteria; phylum Bacillota; class Clostridia; order Christensenellales; family Aristaeellaceae; genus Faecivicinus. The sequence goes on along the minus strand of JAFUAR010000322.1, from coordinate 1,800 downwards.
GGCGTTCGCCGCACAGAGACCATCGAGGATGCGACTTTGGAGGTGCATGGACGCGCGGACGCCGTATATCGAGGCGACGGACGCCTATGCGTGCTGGAGATCAAGACCACCGTTCAAAACCCCAATACCATTTCTATGAACGATTATCCCGCGCATCTGGCGCAGGGGCAGATTTACGCCTATATCATTTGCGCTGGCGAGGGCTACGATGAGGCGGAGGTAAGACTCTGTTATTACCGTATGGATGGCGGCAGACGCACTCATCGAGTAGTGTATTCTCTGCATGAGCTGCGCACGGCTTTTCTCAATTGCGCGGTGCCGTACGTGCAGTGGAACCGACTGATCGCGGAGTGGAAGGAGACCTCCGCGCCTACTCTAAAGACCATGCGCTTTCCCTACGCGGAGGTACGCCCGGGACAGCGCGATATGGCGGCGCAAGTATATTACGCCTTTCGCGATGGGGGCAGCGCAATTATCGAAGCGCCCACAGGCATTGGTAAAACGGCGGCGGCGCTGTACGGCGCGCTCAAGGCGCTGGGCAAGGGGAGCGTTACGGCGGTGTTTTACCTGACCGCGCGCACTACGGGTCGCAGGGCTGCCGAACAGGCGCTGGATTTGATGCGTGCTTCCGGGCTTCGCGTGCGCTCGGTGGTGATTACCGCAAAGGAAAAATGCTGTCTGCTGGGAGACAAGCAGTGCTTTGGCTGCCCCTATGCGCAGGGCTACTATGAAAAGCGCATGGACGCTTTGCGCTCCGCTATGGAGCTGGAACGGTTTGACGCGGCGCTGCTGGAACACCTCGCACGTGAATATGAAGTGTGCCCTTATGAGCTTTCGCTCGATATTTCTGAACAGTCGGACGTGGTAATTTGCGATTATAATTACGTATTCAATCCGCGTGTGCGTTTAAAGCGCTACTTTGAAACGAAAAGCAAGGTCGGGCTCTTGATCGACGAGGCGCATAACCTTCCGGATCGAGCGCAGGATATGTTTTCCGCCGAGCTGTCGGGAAAGCGGGTTGCCGAGACTATCGAGTTCGTGGAGCGCTACGAAGGGGCGGAAAGCCCAACGGCGTTGGCGCTGCGCCAATTGCTCGCTTCGCTGGGGACAGCGCCGGATGAACCGGAAACACAAACGGCATTGAGTGAAGAGTGGCTGCAGGATATTCGAGTGATTGGAGATACTTTATTGGAAATTGGTCCCGCCGAACCACAAGCGCAGGAACTCATGATGGACGCCGTTTGGTTTACGCGCGCGGTAAAGCTCATGGATGAGGAGCATTATCGAATTGTGACTGTGCCGGAGGGCGGCTATCGTACGGTGCGCGTTTGGTGCTTCGATCCATCGGCGCATTTGGGCAGGGCGTTTTCTCGCGTAGGCGGAACGGCTCTGTTTTCGGCAACAATCGCGCCGATGGCGCATTACGCCGCGTTGCTGGGCTTGGGCGGAGAAGAAGGGGCGACGCAGCTGCAGCTCCCTTCGCCGTTTCCCAGAGAAAACCTGTTTGCGGCGCGCGTTCCCGTGGCGGTTACGTATCAGGAGCGGGAGCGCACCTTGGAGGCGGTGACGCGCATATTGCACGCAATGGCGAGCGCGCATGCAGGCAACTACGTTGCGTGCTTTCCCTCGTTCGCCTATATGCAAAAGGTTGCGGCGCGTTACCATATGCTCTTTCCGGAGGATCGTCTGCTGCGCCAAAAGAGCGCTATGAGCGAATCGGAACGAGCAAGGTTCATAGAAGAATTTAAAGATAGACCCAAAAAGAGTATGCTGGCGTTTATTGTGCTGGGAGGAGTATTC
>JAFUAR010000321.1 GCA_017460585.1 Clostridia bacterium | reverse complement strand
CGCTGGATAAGGAGGACGAGCTGCGAGAAGCTTGCGACATTTCGGTAATCGAAGGCGAAGAACCAACCAATGTAGGGCTAATCGAGGGCGAAAATCTGTGGATCACCGGCGACGCGTCGCCAGAGCCTCTCTATCTGGATTTAGATAATGAAATTGCTCGCATAAATCGGGAGGCTTTTTCCGGTATCACTACGCTGCAGCCCATGTTCAAGGCGCAGGGTGTGATTGTTCGCATAGATTATTCCCTACCGCACGATGCGACAATGGAAACGTGCGCGCTGCGCGTTCGCGGAGCAAAGCGAACGCTGCTTTGGGCGAACGAAGTGGAAAGCGTTTCGGACGACGGCGTAGAAAGCGCGTCCGTCACCATGCTGCTCTGTTCAGAACTCGATTATGAAGACAATGGAGAGGAGTTTCCATGATTCAATTGTTTGATACGCACTGCCACATTGCTGATTCGGCGTTTGATGAAGACCGCGCACAGATGATTGAGCGCTTTCGTGAAGCCGGTGTGGCACGCGCGCTGGTGGTTGCCGACCCCTGCGAGGAATCGCCCAATCAGGAAAAAGTATTTGCGTTGGCAGACGCGTACGATTTTCTCTACGCCGCCATCGGCGTACACCCGCACAACGCCAGCGGCTACACGGATGAAATTGAATCGCTGCTGCTTGAATACATACGCAAACCCAAATGCCGCCTGTGGGGAGAAATCGGTTTGGATTACCATTACGATCTCTCGCCAAGAGAGATTCAGCGCGAGATATTCGACCGACAGCTCGATCTGGCTTTTGAAATGCAGATGCCCGTGCAACTCCATATTCGAGAAGCACATGGCGACTGTATGGATATGCTGCGCACTCGTGCAAAGAACGGACGAATGCCCCGCGGAATTATGCACTGCTACACCGGCAGCTGGGAAGCGGCAAAGGTCTACCTCGATCTAGGGCTCATGATATCGCTCTCTGGTGCGGTCACCTTTAAAAATGCGCCGAAGCTCGCCGAGGTCGCGCAAAACATACCACTCGACCGCTTGCTGATTGAGACAGATTGTCCGTATATGGCGCCCGTTCCACTGCGTGGGCGCAGAAATGAACCGGCGTTCATTGTGCACACATTCGAAAAAGTGGCGTTGCTGCGCGAAATGGAACCGGAAGCGCTGGCAGAACAGCTCTGGCGCAACAGCACCGCAATTATCCATCCATAAGCTTTGAAGCAAGGAGGCTCAAAAAATGTCCAGCGACGCATACGAACTCGCAGCCCTGACGGTGCGCTATGTACTGTGCGCGCTCATGCTGCTAATCGTGTTTCGCGCCGCGAAGGGCGCGCTGACAGACAGCCGAAGGGCGACGCGCCTGCGCCGCTTAAGCCCTATGACGGGATTGAGCGGCGAACTGATTGTATTGGAAGGACTGGGCAAGGTACACACCGGTATGCGCTATCCTGTCATTCGGGAGGGTATGATCGGCACGTCGCGCCGAGCGGATGTGCGCATACGCCACGCCAGCGTACGCCGTCGCCACGCCTATTTCCAGCTGACGGAAAAGGGATTGCACATTCGAGGGCACGCGAATACGACGCTGCGCGACGCGCACAACCGCGCGGTACGCGAATTGACGCTTCACGACGGCGACCGCTTTCGTCTAGGCAGTATACGGCTAATGTTGGTATTGAACTTTGCCGATGTGACCCACCGCCGCGCTCGTATGGAAGCGGAAACAGAAGGCGCGCGAGATTTTGAGCTATTCCACGAAGGCAATTGGGAGGATGCGACACAGGAACCGATTTCCGTTGAACGCCGTCCAAAATATCAATCCAAGCATGACGATTTCTTTGACGATTTCGCATAATATACCAACGAAAGGACGGTGCGCTGTTTGAGTAAAATCGAAAAAATGCGAAAGGCGCTCATGCGCACCAACACGCGCCTTTTGCTGACCGCCGTAATGGCATTTCAGTGTATTTCCATGGTCTTGCTAGCGTTTCGGACCAACCCCATCGACACGCAGGCGCTTTTGCTTGCCGCCGCAATGCCCGTTCTTACGGGCTTGACCGTGGGTCTGCTGGGCAAGCTTTGGCCGCTGGATCGGGCAATATTGATTCTGTCGCTGCTGCTTGCTTCCATTGGCATTATTACGCTAACCGCCATTGCCCGCTCTCCCATCACCCCGCGTACGCACGCCATATATGCCGCCGCGGGACTATTCGCCATGTGCGTGGGCATCATGATGATGCGCAGCATTCGCGATTGGCGCAGGTTCATGCTGCCTTTGGCATTCATCTGTATTGTCATGCTGGTCTCCCCTTGGATTATCGGTCAGGAGAAGAATGGCGCGCGCAACTGGATTTCCATTATTCCGAACCAGCTCACCATACAGCCCTCCGAATTCATGAAGCCAGTGCTGATCGTGGTATTGGCCGCGGGGCTTTCCAATCGTCCTCGCTTTGTGCGCTGCCTGCCGGTGCTGGCATTTGCGGCGCTGTGCTGTGGTATACTGCTCTCGGAAAAAGACCTTGGCGCGCTGCTTCTGTACTTTTTGACTACGGTATTCATGTATTACGCCGCCACATCGAACGCACTGCTCACTTTGGCTGGGCTGGGTATGGGCTGCGGCGCCGCGGTAATCGCCTACCATGCCTTCGAATACGTGCGCGATCGCATTGCGATATGGCAAAATCCTTGGACTGATCCGGAAAAAACGGGTTACCAGCTCATACAATCGCTCATCGCCATCGGCTCGGGCGGATTGTTTGGCATGGGACTCGGGCTTGGAAGTCCGCGCAACGTACCGTTGTACCATTCGGATTTCATATTTGCCTCCATCTCCGAGGAATTCGGGTTAATCTGCGCGGTATGCGTGCTCGCGGTTTATGTATTGATCATACTGCGTGGACTCATGACCGCTATGAACGCCCGTACCAGCTTCCATTCGCTCACGGCTTTTGGAATTGTAGTGCTGCTTGGTTTGCAGACCATGCTGATTGTGGGCGGCAATACAAAGCTCCTTCCCTTAACCGGCGTTACATTGCCGCTCGTGAGCTACGGCGGTTCTTCGTTGGTAAGCACCTTTTTCTCCATTGGAATGCTGCTGGGTATATCCAGCATGAATGCAGAGGATGAGACGAAGGACATCGACCAGCTCGCGCTCAAGGAGGAACTTGCGCTATGAAAGAACTGCGCGGCAATATGCGCCTAGTAGGCGCGCTGGTGGTCATCGCGTTCGTGGCGCTCAGCGCGTGGTTCGCACTGACGGTATTCGAGCAGGGCTCCATCTGGGCATCCTCCAGCCGCAACACGCGCCTGCGTCAGACCAGCGCACAGCGAGGCGATATTATCGATCGCGATGGCGTAGTGCTGGCAACTACGCAAAACGGCGAGCGCGTATACCTCGCCAACAACTCCGCCCGCAGGGCGCTCGCCGCCGTAGTGGGCGACGACGCGGGTATGTCCGGAACGGGCGTGGAGAGCTACTACTCCGCTCAACTGCTGGATATTTCCGATTCGCTGCTCGAGCGATTGAGCGCGTTGTTCAACGGCAAGCAGCGCAAGGGCAGCAGCGTAGAACTGACCATAGACGCGCGGCTGACCGCTGCCATTGCGGGGCAATTTCCCAGCGGCTATCGCGGCTCGGTTTGCGTATTGAATTACAAAACCGGCGAAGTTCTGGCGATGGTATCGCTGCCCAGCTACGACCCTTCAAACCCAGCAGACGCAGAGGATACAGCCTATCTCAACCGATGCCTGCAGGGACTGTACACGCCCGGGTCCGTATTTAAACTGGTTACGCTCTGTTCCGCGCTGGAGCATGATTCCAATGTAATCAACCAGAGCTTTTCTTGCGCGGGTACATGGAATTACGAAGGCGGCAGTATTGTATGTGCCGGAAAAACGGCGCACGGCACGGTCAATTTGGAAAGCGCGCTCTCCAAAAGCTGCAATGTCGCCTTTGGCAAGCTCGCCTACCAACTGGGACTAACCCGTATGCGGGAAACCGCAGAAACGCTTGGTTTCAACGAGAACATGAAGCTGGGCGATTTCGTAATATACAATTCTCAGTTTCCTACGAGTCAACAGAACGCCTCCGATCTGGTCTGGTCGGGCATTGGACAGAGCACGGTATTGGTCACACCCATGCATATGACCATGATCACAGCTTCCATCGCCAACGGCGGCGCGATGATTCGCCCGTGGATGGTGAAACGCATTGCCTCTGTAACAGGAGCGATCACCCATTCCGGCGGCGCCAAGAGCTACCGGCAGGTGATGTCCGCGCAGACCGCAAGCACCATCGCCCGCTATATGCGCTCCGCCGTGCAAAGCGGCACCGCGCGCAAGGCCGCAATCAGCGGCTATACGGTATGCGGAAAGACCGGCTCCGCGGAAACGAGCGATGATAAGAGCGTGGAAACCAATTCATGGTTCACCGGATTCATTCAGGATTCCGCACATCCCTACGCCGTATCGGTCGTGATTGAGCAAGGCGGCGCAGGTTCTGGACTTGCGACTGAGTTGGCTCGCAAGGCGCTGAGCGCCTCCATAGAGTATATCGGTTAAATACAGGGATAGGAGAAAATCAATGCTGCAAATCAATCATCTTATTCGAAGATACTACAACCGCGCCGCGGTAGACGACGTGACGCTGACGCTCGATTCAGGCAAGACCTATGCGCTTCTGGGACCCAATGGCAGCGGCAAGACCACGCTCATGAAGATGATCGCTGGTCTGGTCAAGCCTACCTCCGGCGAAATCCTGCTGGACAATGAACCCATCGGCGTGCGCAGCAAAGCGAACATCGCTTATATGCCCACGGAAAATTACTTTTACAGCTATATGACTATACGCGATGTGGGACGATACTATGCGGATTTCTTTTCCGATTTTAGTTTGGAGCAATATAACGCCTCGCTCACCCGAATGGATCTTGAGCCGAAGGACAAAATACGACAGCTCTCTTCCGGCATGGCGGCGAAGCTGCGCCTTGCGCTCACACTGAGTCGCGATGCGGAGCTTATGATGTTTGACGAACCGCTGAACGGCGTAGATATACTCACCCGACAACAAGTAGTGGATGAGATATTGCGCTGCCGCGAAACCGGTCGCACCATGCTGCTCTCCACGCATTTGGTCGATGAACTAGAGCCCTCCATTGACTGCGCCATTTATATGCTGCACGGGAAGATTGCGCTCATGGGTGATCGCGACTTACTCGCCGAGCGCGGCACGCTCACCGAGCTGTACCTTAAAATATATGGAACGGAGGGAATCGATCATGTTCAGGCTATTAAAGGTTGAATTTCGTAAAGCGCGAGGCGCAATGCTTGCGCTCTGCGGAATCACCAGCGCGTTAGAAATCTACTTTCTCGCCGCGCTGCACGGCGAGTGGGAGGAGCATCTCGCCATTGCCGCATTTCTGCTCGTCATCAGCGGGTTCGCCGCAGCGATGTTCGTATTCATTCGCGGAATTACCAGCTATTCTCGCGAGCTCAACAGCACCTCCGGATATTTACTGTTCATGACTCCGAATTCCTCTTTGAAAATTATGAGTTCCAAATATCTATACACCTTTTTAAATGGTGTGGTTTTTATGGTGCTGCTGGGCGGACTGGCATTTTTAGATTTTGAACTGCTTATGGCGCACTACGTGGAAACCGGCAACACCATCAAGGGACTTATGGCGATGCTGCGGATGCAGGGGGTATATATTGATCAATTCCTTTATGCGGCATTGTTTATCATTGTATATATTTTTCTCATGCTGCTGTCCGTCGTCGCCATCGCCTACTTCTCCATTACGCTGAGTCACACGTTATTTCGCGACCGCAAATGGCGCTGGCTCCCTTCGCTTCTTCTGTTTATCGCGCTGTACTATGGCATACAGAAGCTCAACGGTGCCTTCCCTTCCGCGCTCGGCAAACTCTCCATTATCGGCAATAATATGTTCAGCGGCGAGATGAGCGACGCGGAAGTCGTAGCGGAGGTCTCCGATGCGCTGTGGCAGGTGGTCATTCCCTCGTTGCTGCCGCCCGCCGGCGTGAGCTTGGGCGTGATTCTCGCCTCTCTATTCGGGTGTTCCGCTCTATTGGAAAAGAAGGTCAGCCTTTAATCGCGCAGTGCGCAAGGAGTCAATATGAACGCCGAATTGGAATGGAAAATCGCCAACCTACCGGATTCGCCCGGCTGCTATTTAATGAAGCACGAGGGCAATATCATCTATGTGGGCAAGGCGAAAAATCTAAAAAATCGCGTATCGCAGTACTTTCACAACAGCCGCGCACACACGCCAAAGGTGTGCGCAATGGTGGAAAAGATTGATGATTTTGACATTATACTTGTGGAAGGTGAACTGGAAGCCTTCACACTGGAATGCAATCTCATCAAACTGCATATGCCCCACTACAATATACTGCTCAAGGACGATAAAGCTTACCCCTACATTCGCGTAGATCTGCGGCAGGATTATCCGCGCATTGAGCTGGCACGCAGACAGGAACGGGATGGCGCACGCTATTTCGGACCCTATCGCGGCGCAACAGTGGTGCGCGAAGTGATGGATGTGCTCAATATGCTCTATCCATTGCGCACCTGTGCCCATGTCATTCGTCCAGACAAACCCCGCCGTCCATGCGTACACCACCAAATTGGCAGATGCATGGCGCCCTGCGCAGGGAATATTACCCGCGAACAGTACCATGAAGAGCTGGATAAAGCGCTGGAGTTTTTAAACGGACACTACAAGCCCGTTTTAGATGGACTGCACGCCCGCATGACCGAAGCGGCAAAAGCGATGAATTACGAAAGCGCCGCCCTATATCGCGATCGAATGAAAGCGGTGGAGGCGCTGCTTGAAAAGCAGACCGCTATATCTACCCAATCCAGCGATCGAGATGTAATTGCCGTGCTCCATCATGATGCGGACGCACTGGTTCGCCTTATGTTCATTCGCTCAGGGCGAATGATCGGCTCTGAACAATTCACCTTAGAAGGAGCAGGCGACGACGATACGGGTGAAATACTGACCCAATTTATGCTGCAATACTATGGTCCGGAAAACGTACCGCCGCGCGAGATACTCCTCTCGCACACGGTACCGGAACAGGGCATTGTAGAAGAGCTCTTGAGCGAACAGTCGGGGCATAGGGTATACATTCAAACTCCTAGACGCGGCGATAAGATGCGGCTGGTTTCTGTGGCGCTCAAAAACCTGCGCGAGGAAGCGCAAAAAATGGATCGACGCGCCGCGAACAGCTATGCGCGCACCGTTGGCGCGGCGGAAGAACTCGCGAAAATACTGGGACTCCCTCGTACACCACGCCGCATCGAGGGCTATGATATTTCCAATACGCAAGGCGCGCAGAGCGTCGCCAGCGAAGTCGTCATGATCGACGGAGTATGCGCCAACCGCGAATACAGGCACTATCGGATTAAGACTGTGGAAGGCGCAAACGACTTTGCCTCCATTGCTGAAACCATTACCCGACGGTTGACGCACGGACTCAATGAGCTTGAGGAGCGCAGGGCGCAGGGACTGGACGGTATCGGCGGCAAGTTTTCCGATTTGCCCGATCTCATTCTGATCGACGGCGGTCACGGTCAGGTGATCGCTGCCAAGGAAGCTATGGACGCGCTGGGCGTGACGATTCCAGTGTTTGGTTTGGCGAAGCGCATTGAAGAAATCGTACTGCCAGACAGCGACACCTCGATATTGCTCGACCGCCACAGCAACGCATTGCACCTGATTCAGCGTCTACGTGATGAAGCGCACCGTTTCGGCATTATCCATCACAGAACGTTGCGCGCAAAAGCTTCCATATCCAGTAAACTGGACAGTGTGCCGGGCGTTGGAGAAACCAGACGAAAAAACCTGCTCAAGCAATTCAAGAGCGTTGAAGCATTGCGACAGGCTTCTGTAGAGGAGATTGCTAAGACCCCTGGAGTGCCCAAAAATATTGCGGAAAACGTATATAAAATGCTGCATCCGGAGGATTCCCAAAGCCCATCCTCCGAGGGAGATCTACAATGACAAAAAACGAAAGCGCTCGGCTGCTTGCTTCTACACTCGCAAATACGCACTCGTTAGAGCGCGCTCCATCGCACATTGTCGTACGCGATTTAATCGGTCTGCAAGCACAGTTTTCTCGCAATCCTGAATTATCCCTTCGCCTGCGCGCCAATGATCTGAATGCGCATCCATGGGACGATGGGTTGGTGAAGATATGGTGCCAGCGCTCCACGATTCATGTGATAAGAAGAGACGAGCTTGGACTCTATTTGTCTGCTGCCGATCAGAGGGGCGATTATCGCGATGGATGGTGGGGCATGACCTCGAAAGAGCAGGCATATTGGGCGCCGTTTATTGAAGAACAGATCGCGCTTGGCGTCAATACGAGGGATATGCTAAAGGAGGTCTGTTTAAAAAAGGGTATGTCGCCTGAATTGCTGCAAAAGGCATTTTACGGCTGGGGCGGACTCATTAAAGAAATGGTTCGGCGAGGGCGTATAGTATGTGGAACCGGCACCGATAAGCGCTATGCGCTCGCCGGAGAGGTGCAATGGATGGATCGGGACGAGGCGCGCCTCAAATTAATCCGCCGGTATTTTGATACCTACGGACCCGCCACGCGCAAAGACTGCGCGGCGTTCTTCCAATGGTCCAATCAGGAAGTCAAGCCTTTACTGGACTCAGTGCTTCATGAGATCGATTCGATCCAGATTGACTGTATTTGCTACTATTATTCCAAGCCTCTCCCCGATGATACGGTTCCTGAATGCGTACTTCTGCCGGGGTTTGATTCCACCGTACTGGCATATCGGGATCGGTCGCGCATGATCGATCCAATGCATCTGCGCAAGGTGGTCAATATGGCGGGCATCGTGTTCCCCATCGCGCTGCTGCGCGGGAAAGCGCGCGCCAAATGGAAATTGCAAAACAATCGAATGGAAGTAGAACCCTTTGAGCGTCTGCTCAAGAAGGATATCGCGGCACTTCGCAGAACCGCAAAAAAGGAGTTGGGTATAAAAGAGCTTCAAATCATCGAATAAACAATAAAGCGATGCATTCGGCGGACATATTCGCCGATTTGATGATGGTGAAGGATGCGTTTTGCCCTTTATTTATTCCTTCATATTATCACGACTTCCAACGTAAACCGAATTGAATAAAACAGACTAT